>CAMAVL010000032.1 GCA_945861735.1 Chlamydia trachomatis | reverse complement strand
TTATTCCGAAAACGATCCCGTATAGAAGAGTAATCAAAAAACAAACTCTCTATTTCTCGTTAGATTCATCCAGTCTGAAAATTATAGGTAACATCATGGGATAAACTCTTGACTCTCCTCAACCCCTAGTTATATAGAAGGTCTAATGTGACTTTGTCAAGTTAGGGCTCTTGAAAAAATAGGAAGCCATAAAAAGCTTGCTTTTTTAGTGGAAAAAAAATTAAATAGGTCTCTTCGATCGGTTTCTTACATCTTAATAGAAGAGGTTTTTTTATGTCGGTATTAGAACTCACTAAAGAAGCAGCAATTCCCGCTGGCGCTTCGCGCAGTGGAGTGCTAAGTACCTCTGGCTCGCTTATAGGAGCATTCAATGTTAAGCGCGATGGTATTTTGGATGATTCGAGTGTGGAATTTTCCGGAAACTCTGCGATGGCATCCGATTCAACTAACTCTGGTTTAGGCGTTTGCAATCCAGCGGGAATTGCTGCTAAAGAAGCAACTAAAAGAAAATATGTTCCCGTTAGCGTTTTTCAGCTTTTTTCTATAGGAATAGGACCTTCTAGTTCCCATACCGTAGGTCCCATGCGCGCAGCGCGCCTCTTTGCTTTGCAGCTTCAGTCCGAAGGACATCTTCCCCATGTACACTCCCTTACCATTGAATTATTTGGATCCTTAGCGATGACAGGTAAGGGGCATGCGACAGACATTGCTGTTTTTTTAGGTCTTGAAGGACATACTCCAGACGGTGTTGATCCTAATGCAGTGGAAGGATATGTAAGATGCATTCAGGCCGAGAAAAAACTCAAAATCTTAGGTAAGCACACCATTTCCTTTTCAGTGGATAAAGATCTCATCTTTCACAAGGGCAAGCGATTCACTTATCACTCCAATGCGATGCGTTTTAAAGCCCTAGATGCAAAGGGACTTGTACTCTCTTCCGATATTTATTATTCTGTTGGAGGCGGCTTTGTTGTTCCTCAGGATGAGGCTCTTCAGCTCTCCTTCACCGAATCGACAGCTCTTGTCGTCCCATTTCCTTTCCAAAATTGTGAAGAACTCATCCATCATTGTACTCTGCAAGGGATGAGTATTGCTCAAATCATGATGGAAAACGAGAAAGTCAATCGCTTGGAACAAGACGTGCGTCAGGGCATTTTAAGAATTTGGCAGGTCATGAAAGATTGTGTGGAAAGAGGATGCCAGAAAGAGGGGATTTTACCAGGCGGGTTAAACGTAAAGCGCAGAGCCTCTAAAATCTATCAAAACCTTCAATCCAAAGAGCTGCCTTCAGATCCTTCAGAAATTTTTGACTGGGTCAGCTTATATGCTTTGGCTGTGAATGAAGAAAATGCAGCCGGCGGACGCGTCGTTACAGCACCGACAAATGGGGCCTCCGGTGTCATCCCGGCTGTATTGCATTACTATCAAAAGTTTACAGCAAATCCAACAGAAGAGGGGATTATCACCTTTTTTCTCACCGCTGCGGCAATTGGACTTCTCTACAAAGAAGGCGCATCGCTATCTGCAGCCGAAATGGGATGTCAAGGGGAGGTTGGAGTTGCGTGCTCGATGGCAGCTGGCGGCCTTGTGGCAGCATTGGGAGGAACGAATGCCGAAATCGAAAATGCCGCTGAAATCGGAATGGAGCACAACCTTGGATTAACATGTGATCCGATCGGTGGACTTGTGCAGATCCCGTGCATCGAACGCAATACAATGGGCGCTCTTAAAGCCATCAATGCAGCGCGTCTAGCCTCTTATAACAAAGGTGATTTCCGAGTATCGCTCGATCAAGTCATTCAGGTGATGCGATCAACTGGAGAGGATATGCAGTCTAAGTATAAGGAAACATCTGAAGGTGGCCTTGCTTTTTATGTTCCTGTAAATCTTCCCGAGTGTTAAATATGACCCATCATAAATACATTCCAAGTCCCTTAAGTAAAATTCGAGAACGCTACGTTCCGCCTCTTCCCGCTATTCTCAAGCAACTCGATGCTTTACGTTTTGTTCCCCAAGAAATTTCAGGTCCCACTAAAGATGCCAAAGAATTAAAAACGCTCTTCCCAAAAACCTTTGGACAGCCCCTATTATCCGCTACAACCGGAGAGAAGAGTCAATCAAAACCCTTGCGCGTTGCCGTTGTCTTTTCAGGAGGACAAGCCTCAGGTGGCCATAACGTCATTTCGGGACTTTTTGATGCACTACAATCCATCCATCCGGCAAGCCACCTTCTCGGATTTTTAGACGGTCCCAGTGGAATTATCCATGCCAAAACAAAAGAGATCACTTTAGAAGAGCTTAAATCCTACCGCAATCAGGGAGGCTTTGATCTGATTGGCTCTGGGCGCACCAAGATTGAAACAGAAGCGCAATTCCAAGCAGCACTGAATGCAGCCCAAACATTGAAACTCGATGGACTCGTAGTCGTGGGTGGTGATGATTCCAATACAAATGCAGCGCACCTCGCCGAATATTTTTTAGCCAAAGGTTCTTCAACACGCGTTATTGGTGTCCCAAAAACCATCGATGGAGATCTTAAAAACCCTTACGTTGCCACTTCATTTGGATTTGATACAGCTTGTAAGATCTATTCTGAAATGATCGGCAATATCGCTCGCGATGCACTCTCTGCTAAAAAGTATTACCACTTCATTAAACTCATGGGTCGTTCTGCATCGCATATCGCACTCGAGTGCGCTCTCACAGTACAGCCGAATTTAACGCTCATTGGAGAAGAGGTCGCATCGCACAAGCACACTCTTCAACAGATCACTCTTCAGGTTGCAGATCTTATTTCCTCTCGAGCCGAGATGGGTAAATACTTTGGCGTCATTATTATCCCCGAAGGCCTCATTGAATTTATCCCAGAGATGAGCATTTTAATCACTGAGCTCAATGTAATTCTCTCTAAGCATGAAGACCTTAAGATCAGTGAAATTCTTCAGTCTCTCACAGCTGCTTCCCAAGAATGCTTTAAGAATCTTCCAGAATCCATTCAGAAACAAATGCTCTTAAATCGCGATCCCCATGGCAATGTCCAGGTCTCCTTCATCGAAACAGAAAAACTCCTCATTGAAACCGTCACACAGGAACTCAAAAGGCGCTCTAAGGCCACCTTTAACCGAGACCCGGCAGTTGGAGATGGTAAAGTGATGCAATCTTTTGAATCAGAATCTCTTCCGATAGGGGGTGCACATTCCCAAATGGTGAAGGGCCCCCCTATCGGAAGAGATTCTGGTTCAAAAGATTGCGTCAATTTGCCGTCTCCAACTGCCGGGTCTCGGTTTAACCCAGTGGCTCACTTCTTCGGCTACGAAGGAAGAGCTGGATTTCCCTCCAATTTCGATTGTAACTATTGCTATGCTTTAGGCCAAACGGCAGCCCTTCTAATCAAGGAAGGCATGACAGGATACATGAGCTGCGTGCGCAACCTTAACTCTCCTGTAGCTAACTGGCAAGTTGGAGGCGTTCCGATCACTGCTCTCATGCATTTAGAGATGCGCAAGGGGAAGCTCAAGCCCGTCATTCAAAAAGCCCTTGTAGATCTCAATGGAAACGTATTTTCTCAATTTAAAAAGCTCCGAAAGCAATGGGAATTAGAAGATCACTATATCTCTCCAGGACCCATTCAGTTCTCTTCGGATCCTTCAGTTACAGATGTCCTTAGCCTCTCCATTTTCCTGGAATCTTGCAATTAATTCCCCTTAAGCGATATGAGTCAGCTTATGGCGCTATCCTATAAAAAACAGAGGTTTAAGAATCCTCACATCCAAGAGATCCATCGCAAGTTAAAGGAGGTATTCCTCTGGAAGATCGGCCGTTATGATGATCCCCAAGAACTTCGAGATGTTCCACCAGATTTCAGCTACCCCTTATCGCCTTTGAAATCCAATATGGAAACTCCTTCCGTTACATGGATTAATCACAGCTCTTTCCTCGTTCGTTTTAATCAAATCCACTTTCTCTTTGATCCGATTTGGAGTGAGCGCTGTTCCCCATTTTCCTTTTTTGGGCCCAAACGCTCCCATCCGCCCGCAATTCCTTTTTCAGATCTTCCAAAAATCGATTACGTCCTCATCAGTCATGACCATTATGACCATCTCGATAAACAAACAGTGAAGGCATTATTTAAGAAATTCAAAGACATTCGGTGGATCGTCCCGACAGGCGTAAAAAAACGCTTAGCACAATGGGGGATTCCCAAATCGAGCGAACTTAGCTGGTGGAAAATGCAAGTCTTTTCATTGCCAGATGGGATAACGCTAAAAGTCACAGCTGTTCCCTCCCAGCACTTTTCAGGCAGGAGCATATGGGATACCAATACTACGCTTTGGGTTGGATGGGTGTTAGAATTCTATCAGAATCAAGAACTGCTTAAATGCCTCTATTTTGTCGGGGATACCGGCTATAACCCGATCGATTTTAGGAAAATAGGAGAGCGATTTAAACAGATCGATTTGAGTTTAATTCCGATTGGTACTTATGTCCCTAAAAAATTCATGCAAGCAGTGCATGTCAATCCGCTAGAAGCCCTCCATATCCATAGGGACGTACACTCTAAATTAAGCATCGGCATACACTGGAAAACGTTTAATCTTTCAGATGAAGCTAGAAATCAACCTCCATACGATCTATTATATCATTTAGCGCACGCAAACATTGACCCCTCCACATTTTTAGTGTTAGAGCCAGGACATGAAATCAATTGGTAGAGAACTCCTTGAGTTATACTGCAAATCTTAAGGAGCCTCCTGATCAAAATCCAGATTCTTCAAGTAGTTTGTGTCTACCCCTCCTTTTCTTTAAGATTAAGCTGTACTTATGGGTAGAAGAGAGAAGAGTGAGGCGCTCCTTTTATCACAATTGCCTATTTGCTCAAACCGATCGCGCATTGCAAGTCTCCTACCGTTTTCAAAATCCCTACAGAATCTCTAAAAAGTTCCTTCTCGAAAAAAACGCCCCAGATATCCATCTCTATGGAGAGACCCCATTAACGACTCTACATGAAATTGCCACCCGCTCTGGAATTTCCTCAAAAGATCACGTCATTGAACTTGGGTGCGGAAGAGGCCGCGGAGCAAATTTCTTGCGCCATTACATGGGTTGCACAGTTACCGGAATCGAGAGCATCCCTCTATTTATTGAAAAAGCAAAGCGTTTAGAACTCCTAGATCCTGAAAAGCGATTGCAGTTCATCTGTGGAGATTTTCTTGAGCAGGATCTTTCAAAGGCAACTGTGTTCTATCTCTATGGGACATCTCTTTCAGATGAGAGTATCGAGCAACTACTTAAGCAGATCGTGCAAGCCCTAAAAGCCCCGATCAAAGTCATCACCGTTAGTTTCCCCTTAAGCGATTACTCGACTTATTTTTCCACAGAAAAAAGCTTTTCTGTGCACTTTCCCTGGGGTGAAGCGGATGTTTTTGTGAATGTCCATCAAATCTAAGGGACAGGGCAAGAATAAATGCTCCATTTTCGGCCGAGCGAGATGTCCTAGATGCAGCTGCCCGTCTCCTTGGGAATAGTTTTTTCTATTCCCAAGGAGACGGGCGCTGCAGATGGGGCATCGCAGCCGGTCGAAAGTGTAGCAGTTGTTTTTGCTAAGTCCCTAAATCTCTTGCACGACCTCTTCGCCTTGTTCCAAGGTCTCTTCTTTTGAGATCCAGTGACTGACTAAAATCACTCCGCACATGTTGCCGAAGATGTTAATGACTGTGCGCAGGCGGTCGATAATCCGATCGAGAGGCAATAGGATCGTGATGGCAGACAAAGGGATATTGACAATTCTAAAAACGACAACGAGGCTTACCATGCTGGTTTCAGGTATGCCCCCCTCAGCCATTCCCCCTAGAATGCAGGCGACTGCAAGCAAGATTTGCTGAGAAATGGAGAGATCGAGACCTAGCATTTGCGAGAAAAACAACACGGCCGCCATTTCATACATCATCATCCCGCCGACGTTGATCGATGCGCAAAGAGGGAGCATGAAACGGGTCACAAAGGGTTTTGCTTTGAGTAAATCTGCTGTGTGCATGGCAACTGGTAAGGTCGCAACGGAGCTGGATGTCCCAAATGCTGTAGAAAAGACGGGAAGGCTTTGTTGGAGAATATGGGAGATCTTTTGCTTGGAGACAATAGCCACAAAAAGAAGTTGCCAAAGACCGTGTAAAAACAATCCTAAAACGAGCACGCCAACAAAGGCTAAGAGCGCTGAAAAGTTCTCGCGGAGATCGCCGCTGAGATGGGATTGGGCCACGCCTGCGCCAACAAGTGCGAAAATGCCAATCGGCGCAATGAGCATCACTCCTTGCAGGCACTTTGTTGAAACCTCGCGGATGCTGATCGCGAGGGTGATCACAGGTTTAGTGATTTCACCGACCAAGCTGCAGCCGAGGCCGAACATGATGGAAAATATGACAACGGGGAGTAGCTCGAAGTTTGAAAGCGAGTAGAAGATGTTATCAGGGAAGATGGAGAGAATGAAATTGGTAAATCCAAAGCCCTGAGTGTCTGTAGTTTGATAGGGCTGACCATTGAGAATTAAGTCGGGATTAGCGCCAGATCCTGGACTTAAAGTGTTAAAGAGGACTAGGGCAATAGAAACGGCAATAACCTCGCTTAAAACGATATAGCCAATCAGTTTTTTAGAAAGAGATTTGAGCGTTGAGACATTTCCAGATAGATCGCCGAGCGCTGCAATGAGAGCCGAGCAAATTAAGGGAAGGGCAAAGAGCTTGAGTAAGTTAATAAATAGATCGCCTAAGAATTTGATGTGCTCAAAGAGGGTAGGCGTAAAGATTCCGAGTAGGATGGCGGCAGCAACGCTTAGAAGGATAAAATATTTGTTATAGCGGGAAAGGGTTTGGATCATGAGCTTTCAAGTCTCTTTTTAATGAGGTGACTTAAAGATTGTAGCTCTTTCAGGATTTTACTTGAACTAGATACAGGTCCTTACTCTCCTAGTTTTTAAAAAACAGTTTCTAAAAAGTTCCCGCGGCCGTAAAATGTTGTTAATTCTTTTTTTTGGTTTTTATAGTGTTCTAGCAATCTGTGGGTTTCGAAATGGTCTGGATCGAAAACGAAAGCAGGCGATGAGGCAAACAATAATCTGCTTGTTCTTTTTTGATTTACAGGCTGGAATTTTTTATTAAGGGCATCGAACTCTGCTTCCATGAGATCGAATCTCTTAGCTTGACAAAGTCACGTTAGACAAGACTTTTTTTGAGCGTCAAAGCTCCCAGGGATCGAATAGCGCAAATGGGGCTAGTATTGAATAATACAACCCCATTTGCGCTATTCGATCCCTGGGGCTTTCACGCCAAAAAAAGTTTTTGTCTAATGTGACTTTGTCAAGTTAGGTGCAATTTAAATTCACAGGAAGGCCTGTTCAAGCCGATCCTGTGAATTTAAATTGTACCTAAGAGGCCCTCTCAAGCGAGATTGAGCTCAGAAAAAGTTGCAAAGTCGAGTTAAATCGTATATCATTTTGGAAACGTTAAACCGGGTGGGATGATGAGCAATTATCAAATAATTCCTCGAAAATACAGACCTCAAGCATTTTCCGATGTCATCGGTCAGGAAGCCATTGTCACAACCCTTAAAAACGCCCTCAAACAAGGCCGATTGGCACATGCCTACCTCTTTTGCGGCACCCGAGGGACTGGAAAAACGACATTTGCCCGAGTTTTTGCAAAAGCCCTGAACTGTCAAAATTTAACTTCCACTCAAGAACCGTGCAATACCTGCCCCTCTTGCCTAGAAATCACCTCAGGAAGATCCTTGGACGTTCTTGAAATCGACGGTGCATCCAATCGAGGAATCGACGACATTCGACAAATCAATGAAACGATTGGCTATGCCCCAGCGTCAGGTAAATTTAAAATTTACATCATCGACGAGGTCCATATGTTAACAAAAGAAGCATTTAACGCCCTTTTGAAAACACTCGAAGAGCCCCCACCGAACGTAAAATTCTTCTTCGCAACGACAGAGCCTCATAAAGTTCTCCCGACCATTATCAGTCGTTGTCAGCGCTTTGATTTGAATCGCATTTCAAGAGAGGCCATGCAAGCTAAACTCGTTTGGATTGCAAAGGATTTGAATGCCGAATGTGACACAGAGGCCCTTGCACTCATCGTTCACCTCTCCGAAGGCTCATTGCGCGATGCAGAATCATTACTCGATCAGATCATCTGTTTTGGAGAAAAACCCATTACTCTTGAAAAAGTCCAATCGATCCTTGGGATGACACCTCGTTCCCACTTCTTTAAACTCGATCACGCAATGGAAACTCAAAATCTATCCTATGCGTTTGAGCTCGCTCAAACCATTTTCTCCTCAGGAAAAGATTTAACCTACTTTCTAGACACTCTCGTTGAACACGTTCGTACTTTGATCCATGTCAAACTCAATAGTCGATCTCATTCTTTGTCCCAATCCGATCACAAATCTTACCTAGGATCCGCCGCTTTCTACACACAAGAGCAATGTCTCTATATTCTCGACTATTTAATCCAATGGCAACAAAACGTTTCCAAAACGCCTTTCAAGCGGATCTGCATTGAAATGATTCTTCTGCACATCATCCGCTCTAAAAATCGGATTCTTTTAAGTACTCTCACTCAGCGCCTGATCGAACTGGAATCCTCTCTCTCAACTCATAAACCAATTCCTGTAGAGAATCCTCCCATCAAAGCAGAGCCGATCACTGTTGTGACACATGAAAAACAGATCTCTATAGAACAAACTCTTCTCAAAAAAATGAAAGAGCGCATCGAAGAAAAAGCAGCTTCCACTCCATTGGAAGAAATCATTCCGAGCATGGAAGAGGAAGTGATCCTCAAAGAAATAAACACACTCAATACTTCTACAGAAAAATCGTTGCATCCTAGCCGATATGAAACACTCATTCGCTTTGCAGCCGTTGAATTAGAAGGCATCATCAAAAAAAATTAGGAGACAAATCAGTATGGGCAGTGGATTTTCTAAAATGAAAAAGCAAGCGAAACTCATGGAGCAACAAATGGGAGCGTTGCGCAGTGAGATGAAGCTAAAACAAATTACAGGAACAAGTGGAAATGGTTTAGTTACTCTTTCTATCAATGGAGATAAAGAGCTCCAAAAGATCACAATTAAACCCGAATGCATCGACCCAAATGATCTCGATGGACTCCAGGACCTGATTCTAGCTGCCTGTCAAGACGCATATACCCAATTAGAGGAGCAATCCCAAGGTAGTGGCATGGGTCTTCCAGCCGGACTCTCCCTGCCGTTTTAGATCCCAGAGGATCAAGGCGCTGCAGGCAGCAGCAGCTGAGCGATATCGTAAGACGAGGTCAATGAGAGAGCCTTTTCTGCAAGGCGATAAGTGTCCAAGAGGTTATTCTTGCGCACCGTCCTTTTAATGAGCGGGATATAGCGGGAAGAACAGGAGAATTCATCAATCCCAAGTCCTAAAAGCAGGGGGATGAATAGCGCATTCGAGGCGATCTCTCCACAGATGGATACCGGCCTATTGTAGCGCTTGGCCTCTGTTACGACCATTTTAATCATTCGGATAACACTTGGATGGGCTGGATAGCACGCGTCGCTCATAAAGGGATTTGATCGATCGATGCCGAGTGTGTACTGCACAAGATCGTTCGTCCCAATCGAGAGAAAATCCGACTGGCGCGCAAGGGCATCGCAAATTAACACAGCAGATGGCACTTCGATCATACAACCAACTGGAATATTTCTTTTAAAATCAAGCCCGCGTCTTTCAAGCTCATCTTCCACGTCACTAATGATCTGACGCGCTTGCACAAGCTCTGTCACATCTGAAATTAAGGGAAGTAAAATGCGGGCGTTCCCCGCTACAGCAGCACGTAAAATCGCGCGCAGTTGCGTTTTAAATATTTCTAAGTGGCGCAATAAAAATCGGATTCCCCGGCACCCAAGAACGGGATTTGCCTCTTTTTGTTGA
Organism: Chlamydia trachomatis; assembly: GCA_945861735.1. Classification (GTDB taxonomy): domain Bacteria; phylum Chlamydiota; class Chlamydiia; order Chlamydiales; family Rhabdochlamydiaceae; genus CAMAVL01. Next base: position 3,594 of record CAMAVL010000032.1, on the reverse strand, counting down.
GATTTAAAAAACTCGAAATTTTTATCTCCGCCTACATCAAAAACGCGAATGACAACAGGCTGATGAGGGACCCTTTGCATCAGCTCAAAATAGGTTTGATACTGAAGTTCTTCGGAAGACGAAAGTGTGTGGTTTTGAAAAAAAAGATACTCTGTTCTAAAAAGACCAACCCCATCTGCTCCAACTTGAGTTAAATCATTGAGGTCATTGAGATGTCCAATATTGGCAAGTACGCGGACGGGGCAGCCATCCATTGTTTCTGTTTCGTATTGCAACTCTTTTTGCAATAATTGGTAACTTGTCTTTAAGCATGTCTTTTTCTGCTGATATTTTTTTAGAGTCAGTTGAGAGGGATTGAGAATAATATCTCCTGTTTGCCCATCGACGATCACAGAGAGGCAGGGCATTTGCTCAAAACGTCGCATATCAGGACACACAACGTAAGGAATTCCCTTTGCTCTAGCAATGAGCGCTGCATGGGAATTACCCCCTCCCGCTTGCGTCACAAAAGCATGCACCCTAGATGTTTGAGCGGCTGCTGTATAAGAGGGAATCAATTCATTTGCGAATACAATCGAATTAAAAGGAATTTCAGGTAATGGAACTTTTCCTTTTGGACATAGATGGCGCAAAACCCTTTTTGCGAGATCCATGACATCAACGAGTCTTTGTTGAAAAAAGGCATCGCTTCCCTGTCGATAGCGCATTTCATAATCTCGAATGACAGAGTGAAAAACCGATTCGGTATTTTGCAACATCTGGCGAATGCGCTCTTCCATGTGAGTTGTAATCAACGGATCTTCTAACATCTGAATATGGGAATCGATGATTGAGACCGCATCGTCAGATCCCTCACATACTAAATCTTTTTGCAATCGTTTGAGATCTTCTCTACTAGAAAATAAAGCGCGTCGATATCTTGCAATCTCATCATCGACCTCCCCCATCGTAATCGGAAATTCTGGAATCTGATCCTCTTCTGGATTTAGAAAAAAAGGAACCCCAATGGCGATCCCTTCACTCACAGGAAAGCCCTGAAGCCATACTTCCTTTTGCATTTCTTATTCCCCAAACTTATTTTCAAAAGCTTCGATGAGTTTATGGATGATTGTCTCCGCATCCTCTCCTTCGACATCAATGAGGATCTGTGAGTTTTTCGTCGCAGCCAACATCAATATACTCATAATACTTCGCGCATTTACTGTTTCTTTACGATAGGTAAAAAAAACAGCTGCTTTCGTTCCTTGGAGTAGCTTTGCAATCACAGTTGCAGGCCGAGCATGTAGCCCTAAAGCATTTTTAACTTTCACTTTTCGTGAAAATTTTACGCACGTTTTTTCTGTCATTTTGCTTCTTTGCAATTGTTTCTAACAACTTCACATTAAACTCTTTTGCCGAATTATATCCCATTTCCTTTAAGCGGTGGTTCAGAACGATCGTTTCTAATAACAGAACGACATCTCTTCCTGGCTTAACAGGGAGAATGTGATAGGGAACCTTCACATTGAGGATATCACAATACTTTTCATCAAGGCCTACCCGATCATAAAATCGCCGGTCATCCCAATCTTCTAACTTCACGATAATATCGAGTTTTTTATCATCGCGCACGCAGACGGCTCCATATAAATGCGCAACGTTGATGATTCCAATTCCCCGAATTTCCATGAGGTGGCGCGTGAGCTCAGGACCTGATCCCTCTAAATGACCTCCTTCTCTGACTCTAACACGCACAACATCATCTGAGATCAATCGGTGCCCCCTTTCAATCAATCCCAAAGCGGCCTCGCTTTTACCCACAGAAGAATCCCCTTGAATCAATAAGCCTATCCCAAACACTTCCACTAAAGTTCCGTGACATGTCATCATCTGAGAAAATTCTTCCTTAAGAAGAATGCTCATTTTACTAATGAGCGTAATCGTCTTCATACTCACTCTAAATAGAGGGATTTCGAGTTCCTCACATAGAGCGATAAGCTCTTTTGGGGGAGCAAATTTTCCAGCGACAATCACAGCGGGGGTTGATGGCGTTAAAACAGCTTGCAACCGCTCAATGCGCACCCCTTTATCAAGATCTTTCAGATATTGAATTTCGACGTTGCCAAAAATAAGAATGCGCTGGCTCACATAATTTTTTAAATAACCAGACAAGCTCAATCCAGGACGATGAACCTCTGGCAACTTAATGACGCGCAATAATCCAGGCTCCCCGTTAATTAATTGGAGACCAAGATACTCTTTATGTTTGTCAAAAAGATCCCGAACGCAATACATCTAGCCTCCTAAAAACCAATGTCTTCCAAATAAAATATCAACCAATCCGAAAATGTGGGGAAAGCGAGATTTTGTGCCCATGTTTGCTTATTATGGCAATCTGAAATCGCCTTCTCTGCTGTGGAATAATACACATTTCCAATCTGTTTTCCAGGAGTCCATCCCGCAAAAAAACACTGATAATTCTTCAATCCAAACGACTCATAAAACGGGATCAAATCCCCTGGCTCAATCTCTTTTCCAAGGTGACTAATCTCTTGAAGCTGAAACTGTTGATAAAGCAGCTTCACCGTTTTAGTTTTCAGTATTCCCGTATCCGTATTTTTGCTAAAACCATCGTGAATTTTTAAAAACGATAAGTAATCTTCAGGCAACATGCTATTAAAATGTAAGGAAAAACTGCGAATTTCTTCTTGTGAAGCTGGAGGAGCACCTCGAAAAAAACAGGATTCATTACGCACGCTATAGACGATTTCACACTCATAGAGGCTATCGTAGCTTAGTTGCGTAATATAAACACCGACATCATCTAAGTTAGAAAAAAACTGATCCAAAGCGCTATAGACATGGGGGATATAAGGCAGAGCGCTTAGCCAAAAACCTCGGATAAATTCAATCCGATCTAAAGGATCCAACCGGGCTAACTCATGCCATCCCCTCGGAAGCGTTGGCGCTTTAAGTGTGATTTCTTCCCAGGACACTTGAGGCGTCTCGTGGAGAGCAATCACCTCATGATAGAGGTGCGATGAAACATCTTCATCAGCAAACTTTCGATAAAAACGGCGGACATGTGAATTCACGAATTCCTACCTGGTGGATTAAAAATAGCCAAAAAGGACAGCTCTAAAAAGAATTTTAAGAAGTACCTTCCTTTTTGGAAAGAAAAAAGGTGAAATGAAATCGCATTTGTTTTTGGATGTTATCTTGACAAAGTCACATTAGATAAGACTTTTTTTTGAGCGTCAAAGCTCCCGGGGTTCGAAGATCGCAAATATCGAGTAGGAGGGAGCCTTTCAGCTCCCGTCCTCTCACACCACCGTACGTACGGAACCGTATACGGCGGTTCATGATCACTATGACCTAGCGGTGTTGTTCTGTTGTTGCATGCATCGCATCAACAGTATTCTTCCCGACTAGGTAGCTTGACAAAGTCACATTAGACAAGACTTTTTTTGAGCGTCAAAGCTCCCGGGGTTCGAAGATCGCAAATATCGAGTAGGAGGGAGCCTTTTAGCTCCCGTCCTCTCACACCACCGTACGTACGGAACCGTATACGGCGGTTCATGATCACTATGACCTAGCGGTGTTGTTCTGTTGTTG
>CAMAVL010000031.1 GCA_945861735.1 Chlamydia trachomatis | reverse complement strand
TGAACTTGGATTTGGACCTGCGCGAAAGCTCCCGCGGATCATCGATCTTAAGTCGCCCCATATTAACAATATGGGGCGACTTAAGATCGACGATCCCCGGGGCTTTGGCGCGGTCCAAATTCCAAGTTGCTGACCGAGTTGGGTATAATTTAAATTCACAGGATCGGCTTGAATAGACTTCTTGCATAACCTGCTTTGCTTGGAAAAATCGAAGATTTTTTTTTGTCATTTAAAATCCTGTCGATTAAGACATATACACGCAGTGTAGGCGAATCGACAGGATTTTAAATGGCGAAAAAAGATCGATTTTTTCGAGCAAAGCGAATTTCGAAAGAGGTCTATTAAAAAAAAATACACTCAATATACACTTGCCTTTTGACCAAAAAACTCCAGTCGCTATACTGCATTTGAACGACTCATAAGTTCAGGATAGAGATGACAGAAAAAAAACAAGAGCCTCTTCGTAATTTTTCACGCTATGTCCTCCCTGGATCTTGCCTGATTTTGCTCACGTGCACGAGCTGTTTTACCAATCGCGCACTAATTAATCCCTATTCCTATGCCCCTCTCTCTCCTGAAAAATTCTGGATGCCTCCTGCAACTGTGAAACCAATGCCACTAACGGATGAGCCCCCCGACATGCCAGAACAAGAGGATCTCTATAGCTTAGCTGAACTCATCGACTTAGCGCTGCGAAATAATCCAGCGACGCGGATCACATGGGCGCAAGCGAGATCTTCCGCTGCACAATATGGACAATCCCAAAGCACGTTGCTCCCTCAGTTGACGGGGACATTTAATTATGAACGGGTGCGCGTTCCGATCTTTTCAACAAACCTCTCACCCTCTTCTCCTTCAGGATCTCCAGCTGCTGGAGCGATTGTTTCAACCTCTGGCGCACTCAATCAGCAAACCGCCCAAGCAACATACTATAGCGACTGGGGGCCACAACTTGGGATCTCTTACCTCGTTTTTGATTTTGGAACGCTTCGAGCCACAACAGAGGCCTCTAGACAAGCGCTCTATAATGCGGATTGGAATCACAACAGTGCAATTCAAGGTCTTCTTCAAGCAATCATGACCGATTTTTATAGCTACATTTATCAAAAACAACTTCTTTCCGCCAATAAGCAAAACGTGGAAACTGCGCAATTGACATTTGATGCCGCAGAACTTGGGTTGAAAATGGGAGTGCGCGATGTCTCTGACTTTTTACAGGCAAAGACCCAGCTCCTTCAAAACCAAACGACCTATTCCTCTCAACACCAAAATGTTGAGGTGGCTTTAGCAAAACTCCTAACGGATATGGGACTTCCGGCTAATATGAAATTAGCAACTCAAGATCTTCCCTCAGGCATCCCCGAGCAAGAAGTGGTGCCGCCGTTAGATCAACTGATTGGAATCGCCCTACAAAACCGCCCCGATCTCCTCGCATCTGAGGCGACAGTGAAGTCGACCAAACAAACATTAAGAGCTGCCAAAACTCAGTTTTTACCTAAGCTAACCTATACATTTGAGATTGGACGGATCTATTTCAATGGTGGACTACATGACAAATACGACTTCGATAGCGCCTTTGCAGTCAATATGCCCATTTTTGCAGGCTTCTACTACCGCAACGCAATTAAAACGGCTAAAGCGAATAAAAAAGTGGCAGAAGAGCAATTGAAAATCTCTCAGTTAAGTGTGATCCAACAAGTCACAGTTTCCCATTCGAATGTGAAAATCTCTTACGACACACTCCTCCTCTCTTTTGATTTTTTAAAAGCTGCACAAGAGCAATTTTCCGTTTCTTTAAGTAAATATAAGCAAGGAACAAATACCATTCTCGATGTGACCTCAGCCCAAAATTCTTTAGCTGATGCAAGAGCGCAATACGTGAACTCTTTGCAAGAGTGGTATACATCCCTTGCAAACTTAGCCTACTCAACAGGCTTAATCTCGCCGACAAGACTTCCAACGGAAAGTGCTGAAGAAATCATTCAAATCCCCGAGGACACCATCCATGAATAAATTCATTCTATGCCTTTTAATGTGTCTGATGAGCTGTGGAAAAAAAACACCTCCACCACCCATGCACCAAGTCCTAGTGTATGAAGCTATCACACAAGATCTCCCCGTTTTTTTAACCTATACAGGCCAGCTCGTTCCCAATATTAGCGTCTCGGTGAAAGCCCAAGCCTCTGGTATCATCATCGAACAATATTTTATTGAGGGATCTTCTGTAAAAGAGGGGGATCTTCTTCTTGTCATCGAACCCCTTCCCTACGAGGCAACCCTTGCAAAAAACAAAGCGATATTAGCACAAACCTACGCATCCTTGAAATACGCTCAAGAAACGACAACTCGCTACAAAGACCTTGTAAAAGAAGACTACATCTCTCAGCTCAATTACGATCAATACGTCACAAACGTTCTAACGAATGAAGCCCAGATCAAACAAAATATTGCAGATATTGAAATTGCTAAAATCAATTTAGACTATTGCTATATACGGGCGCCCATGGATTGCGTTACAGGACAACTTCAACTCAAACCTGGCAACTATATCGATGAGGCCTACAACACCGTCCTAGTCGTCCTCAATCAGATCCAACCCATCCTCGTCAATTTTTACGTTCCTGAAACTGATTTATTGCAGATTCAGATGAAACAGCAAAAAGCGCCTTTGCCGTTAGAAATATTTTTAGATGTCGATCAAGAGATCTCCTTTCCGGGAACCTTATCTCTGATCGACAACCAGGTCAATTCAGCAACAGGTGCTATTCTCATGCAAGGAACCTTGCCAAATGCAGACAAATTACTCTGGCCTGGCGTCTTTACCGATGTCCGCGTGATGCTTGAAGAGCACAATAGCGCAATTGCCGTCCCTACCGAAGCCGTCTTGATCGGCCTTAAAACCCCCTATGTGTATATTGTTGGAAAAGACGGGCTAATCTCCATGAAAGAGGTCAAATTAGGTCAGCGGCATAAAGGGCTCACTGTGATTGCCTCTGGCATCGAAGAAGGAGATCTCGTGGTCTCTCAGGGACAACTCAATGTCTACCCCGGATTAAAAGTAGAGATCCAAACCACGGCTCAAACACAATGAACCTCTCAGCCCCTTTCATCTTAAGACCCGTAATGACCATCCTTGTGATGGTAGCGCTTGCATTTTTTGGAGTCCTCTCCTACAAAGCCCTGCCTGTCAGCGATCTTCCAAGCATCGATTACCCAACCATTGAAGTCAGCGTCGATTATCCAGGAGCTGATCCTGAAACCATTGCCAATAACGTCGTTGTCCCCCTTGAAAAAGAATTTGCAACCATCCAAGGGATCCAACTTATTGCGTCGACCAGCTACACGGGAAATGCGACGATTGTGTTACAATTTTCTCTCGATCGCAACATCGATTTAGCAGCGCCCGATGTCCAAGCTGCCATTAACACGGCAGGCCCCCAGTTGCCCCAAGACCTCCCCTATGCACCAACCTATTCTAAAGTCAATCCGACAGCATCTCCGATTCTGTTTTTTGTTCTTACATCCCCCTCTTTGACTTTAGGAGACCTCTACGACTATGGCAATACACTGATCGGAGAGCGCTTAAGCATCATCGAAGGAGTCTCTCAAGTTCAAACCTATGGGAGCCCTTTTTCTGTCCGCCTGCGCATCGACCCCCAAAAAATGACCGCTCGCAACATCAGCATTGAAGAGGTCTCTCTAGCCATTCAAAATGCGAACGTCTATCTTCCAACGGGTACTCTCTATGGAGAAAAAACAGAATTCACAATCGATGTCGATGGACAGCTGCAAAAAGCTGAGCAATACAATTCCGTCATTATTAAAAATGATGCCGGATCGATCGTCCGATTTCGGGATATTGGGATAGCCATTGATAGCGTTCAAGATGATAAATCCTTCTACGGATTTAGAGATGGTCAACAGAACGTTCCCATGGTTGGACTCTCCGTTCGCAAACAACCCGGCTTTAACACACTTCAAATCATCGATCGGATCAACGCAGTCCTCCCCGTTTTACAAGCGGGACTCCCAGGCTCTATCAAACTAACCAGGATGTACGATCAGTCTGAATACATCAAAGAATCCGTTTTTGATATGCAAATGACCCTTTTGCTCGCACTGTTTCTCGTCGTTGTTGTCATCTTCTTTTACTTAGGAAAAGTCCGCGATACCATTATCCCAATTCTCGCAATCCCTATCTCCTTTTTGAGCACATTCATTGTCATGCTCTATATGGGCTTTAGCCTCGATATTCTCTCCCTTTTAGGAATGACACTCGTCATTGGATTTTTAGTCGATGATGCGATTGTGGTAATGGAAAATATTGTTCGCCATGTTGAGCATGGAGAGTCCCCTCTACAAGCCGCCCTTCGAGGCTCCAAAGAAATTGGCTTTACCATTTTATCGATGACCCTCTGCCTTGCAATTGTGTTTATCCCCATCCTCTTTATGGAAGGAATTATCGGAAAAGTTCTCCATGAATTTTCCTTTACCATCATTACAGCCGTATTAATCTCTGGCGCGATTTCACTGACCCTTACCCCCCTTTTATGCAGCCGCTTTATCCCAGCGTTTGTAAAGACAAGAAAAAAACACCGGATCGAACTCTTTTCTGAAAAACTCAATCAAAAAATTCTCGATATCTATACACCCTCATTAGAATGGGCTCTCAAATCCCCTAAAACGCTTCTCACAATCGGAGCCGCTAGTTTAGCCCTTTCCTTCCTATTCATCACAATCCTGCCCAAAGACTTCCTTCCAGAAGATGACTTAGGCCTCGTCGAAGGGTATATCCAAACAGTCGATGGAACGTCCCCTTTTCATGTCAATGATTATACAAAACAACTCATGCAGATTGCAGGAGATGATATAAGCGTCGAATCGATTGCAGGAATTGGAGGTGTTCCCCAAGATAATGAAGGGATCTTATTCCTGCGTCTAAAACCCCTATCGGATCGCGCAAAACTCCCCAAAGTGCTCCATGACCTCTACCCGAAAATGAATTCCATTCCAGGCGTCAGAGTCTTTTTAAAACCACTCCCCCTCATCAACTTACAAGCAGGCGCTGTCGAGAGTAAAGGAAACTACCAATATACCTTGCAAGGGCTACATCCAGAAGATATTTATAAATACGCTCCCATTTTAGAAAAAAAACTCCACTCACTGAAGTCAATTAAAGATGTCGTTAGCGATTTAGACCTCACACAACCCCAACTCAAAATTGAGATCCTCCGCGATAGAGCATATACCTATAATGTTAGTGCACAAACAATTGAAAACGCCCTAAGTCTAGCCTTTGCAAATGCCAACCTCTCCACCATTAACACCTCTTATACTCAGTATTATGTCATTTTAGAGACCCTTCCAAGCTTTTATAGAGACCCCTCCCAACTCAAACAGATTTGGCTCCGCTCGACAACGGGAGATCTCGTCCCATTAAGCGTCGTGACCCGCATGACAGAAAGCGTCGGACCCCTAACGGTCAGTCACATCAATGGCCTTCCATCAGCTACCATCTCCTTCAACCTCAATGATGCAGCCCTTCAGACAGCGCTGACTCAGATTGAGCAAATAGCACAAACAACACTCCCACCCACTGTTCATGGAACAGTCCAAGGATCGGCTAACGTATTTAAAAGCTCCTTTGCCAACCTCCAATTCCTCCTCATCATTACGATTTTTTTGATCTACATCATCTTAGGCATCCTCTATGAAAACTTCTTCCCACCCCTCACTGTCATGTCGACCCTTCCACCAGCCGCTATGGGAGGCCTCCTCAGCTTAATCCTTCTCAGCCAAACATTTTCCCTCTACGCCTTTGTCGGACTCATCATGTTGCTTGGAATTGTTCTCAAAAACGGAATTATCCTCATCGATTTTGCCAATGAAGCTCGGATCCATGAAGGGAAAAGCATCCACGATGCGATCTTCCACGCCTGCGTCGTTAGGATCCGACCGATCCTCATGACCACATTTGCCGCTATGATGGGCGCCGTCCCCATCGCCTTAGGATTTGGAGGAGCGACAGCCGATGGCAGACGCCCCTTAGGAATCGTCATTGTAGGTGGGTTGATTGTCTCTCAGGTATTAACCCTCTACCTCACCCCTGTCATCTATATCTATGTCGAAACATTCCATGAGAAACTGAAGAAGAAGAAGGCGCAATCTGAGGCGAGTTAGGAGATGACTTTAGAGGGAGTTGCACTACCTATCAGGAAGCTTAGGGATTGTTGTTTTTTCTTCTCTTTGACTTTTTCTAAGGCCTCGGATGGAAGGCTTCGAAAGCCTCTGTCAGATGGCGCTGACTTACATGCGTGTACCGATCAGTTGTTGCGATGCTCACATGTCCTAACATCTCTTGGATTACCCTTAAGTCCGCTCCATTTTCCAATAAATGAGTCGCGAATGCATGCCGCAGTGTGTGTGGAAAGATACATTTATGAATATTTGCAGCCTTAGCATAGCGCTTGACAAGCTTCCAAACCCCACTGCGATCCATGCGCTTGCCCTTTTCGCTCACAAAAAGAGGCGTATCCTTCCCCTCCTCTTGATTTTTTCGAAAATGGATCAAATACTGATCGACAGCTCCCACTGCGATCTTTGCAATGGGGACAATCCTCTCCTTCCCCCCCTTCCCGCGCACCCGAACCACATGTTCATCAACATCAAATAGATTCAGGGCGCAAAGCTCCGAGACTCTAAGGCCCGAGGCATAAAGCACTTCTAAAATAGCTTTATCTCTAGATCCGATCCGATCGGATGGATCTGGCGCTTGTAACAGAGCATCCACTTCTTGATAACTTAAGATTTCAGGAATGAGTTGCCAAAGTTTTGGCGACTCGAGATACACTGTAGGATCGGATGCAATCCCCCCTTCTTTTTTTAAGAAACGGAAAAACACCTTGATGGCAACCAATGTCCGACAGATCGAACTGACCGCATATTTTTTCTCTTTAAGATCTGCTAAAAAGGCAATCACATCCTCTTCCGTGACCCGATCAATAGCCTCGATCCCTCTCTTTTGCAACACATGAAAAAAGAGAGAGAGATCGCGGCGATAGGCTGCGATCGTATTGCGCGCTAACCCTTTTTCAGAGGCGATGAATTTTAGAAAATCGTCTATAGATTGATTGTTTTTTTGATCCATTAGCCTAGAAACGGCAGTTCGAGATAGCAAATTGACGCAATCTTTTGAACCAGAATCTCTTTCGATAGGGGGCGCACATTCCCTAACGGTGAAGGGCCCCCCTGTCGAAAGAGATTCTGGTTCAAAAGATTGCGTCAATTTGCCGTCTCCAATTGCCATTTCTAGGATTACCCAAGAGTAATGGATCGAGGTATTTCTAGCCCTAGTTTAATCAACTTCATTATCCCATGTTGCAAACGCATGACTCTTGAGAGATGGAAACAATGGCACTCCAACTAAATCTATTTCAGACCCTAGATTTGTATTTTGGAACCAATCCAATATCCATGAAAAAGGTTGTGTCTCAATAGGTGCATCTGGAGATTTAAGAGCCACTCCCAAAGATGCAAGAGCAATTCCCTCTGGTTCTTTGTGTAACGGAGTGCTAACTCCATCCGGTGCGCCCATAGGAGCTTTGTTCACAGGTTGCACAGATAATGCGAGTGGGCCTGGCAGAGAAACCGGCTTAAAGTCTACGAACCGCGCGTCTTTAACAGGTTCTGAGTTAGCAGCTTGCAAGCCAGCGGGAATTGCTGAAGATTCAAGAGCCGCCTTCTTCTCAGCTGCTTGGGCTGCATTGCTTTCAATCAGCGCATCTGGAGATTTAAGAGCCACTTTCAAAAATTCCATAGCCGCCTTCTTTTCAGTTTCTTGGGCTGCATTGCTTAAAATTAGACTATCAATGTGCGAAAGCAATTCTTCCTTTTGGCATTTTTTACCAAGGTACATCAAATTTTTCCTTATTTCATCTTGTAGCTTAAGCAGATCAAATCCCTGTATATCTTGCCCCTTGAGCAAATCTTCGAGTTCAGAAGTAATCTCGTAGTGCGTATCTTCTTTGAGTTGTTCCAATATAAGCTGCATCGCTCGCGCATTGGCCAAATCAGCCGCCAACTTACTGTCTCTATGTGTCGCCCAAAAGACCTTCGCACTTTTTTTAGCAGCTTTTATACGCATCCCTTTATCTATTCCCGTAAACAATTCAAAACACATAGAATGAGGCTCGCAGTTTGCATTGATCTTTTCTCTTATCGCCCCACGATCTTGTTTAGAAAGCTTCTTAAAAAACCTAAGAGCAGCACCCTCTGTTTTATCTGCAGTCAAAGCAGCCTGACATTGCTCTAAAGTCAGGTGATTTTCCGTCCACTCCCTTTCTCGTTTCGTTATTTTTTTGTAAGACCAGAAAAGATGACCAAGGGATATCCCTCCAGCTGTCATTGACACGATAAATGCAGGGATTGCAAGACTCAAACCAAACGTCAGTCCAGCACTCGTTATCAAACCAGCGAGCAATATAGCCGTACTGACATAGATAAAGCGTTTATCATGTTTTCCAGGAGCTACTTTAGCAACTAGAGCCTCTTTAGCTCCGAAATACCAATCCGCTCCATACATCAATCCAACGAAGAAAACAGTTAACCCTCCCACAATAAATGCTAGCAAAGGAGGACAAGCAATAAAACCTGCAATTGTTGTAATAACCCCAAGGACTGCAATCACAATCAACAACCAATTCAGATTTCGGCTTTTTTCAACACCCTCTTTGAGCGTGCTTACCAAAGTCTTCAATTCCTTTTCAGCAGCTACTTTGATTATTTGATTTTCGTCGTTAATCCGTCGATCAAGCCCGCGATTTATAGCTTTTTCAATTAACAGCACATCAGCGCCATTAACATTAAGCTTTGTAACCCGTCGCTGATCAGAGTTTTTAGCTTCTATCGAAAGTCCGAAGCTCTCTAGAGGATTTAGCCCAAGTTTGTTGGTTGCATTTTCTAGGCCTATTTTTTTCACATTCTCTGCAATCTGAGGATCTTCTCCCAATAAGGTTGCAATTTTTTTATCTATTTCATTGTCCGATAGAGGCTTATTGGTTGGCGTTTCTTTTTGCAACTGACGCTGAGCCTCTTTCATCATTTGAAATAAAAATTGATAGACCATCGAGCCACGTGCCGTCTCTCCCAGCTTCTGTTTAAAGAGATTAAGCTCTTTCGAATTTGCATTAAGCCCATTAATTGTATTTACAAGGTCCTGGCGCGGCTCTGGAAATAAAAATGCGGCCAATCCTGAAGAGTCCTCTTCTAGGGACTTCATTTCCTTTAAAAAAGGATTCTGATGAGATATGCCATGAGCGCCCAAGCAAACAAGAGCGATCCAGAAACATGCAAAAGCGCCGTTTCCAACGTTCGCAAGCTGAGTCGCTGCCATCCCAAGCGCGCTGTTAGGTGCGTTATTGAGTATTTGATTTGCAATGGTGATCGGACGCAAGCCCAGATAAGCAGCTCCACCTACAGTTTGCAAAAAAGAACCCAACATCTTCCTTAACGCAGTGCTTTTCCCAACATCAGAACCGATCCCTCCTGCCTTGATAAACTGACCCCAAGCACCTTGTAATCCGCTTAATCCGACGAGGAAGTTTTCCCCCGTCGTGATTCCAAATGCATCATAGGCTAGGGTCTGATCTGCACCAATAAGAGGTCCAAGCGTTCGAAAAAAACAAGAAATATCTGCGACGGTATTTTCGACATCGATTACACCCGCAGAAAAAGAAATAGGACTCGGGCCTTTTGGCTGACATGCACCCCTGAAAAAATTCGACCAAACGTTTGCTATGGGAGACGACACAGGGTCACTACCCGCCGATAGGGGGCTAAGCATCCCGACTGTGGGTGTTATGGGTGTAATACTCATAAAAATACCTTAATTTAGTTATCCCAGTGTTATACAGATTCTTACAATCCTTATTATATCAACACTTAATAAGCATATCAATACTTAATAACATAATATTAATAAATAAATAAGAAATGACTGTTTTTAACCAAAAACTCATATAAACTTGAATTAAATCAATATCACGAATAAAATAGTATTAAACAAACAACAAAAGATATTGTAAATATGACCAGCTTATCAAGTCATAAAGAGTTGTATTTAAGCAACATTCGCATAGGAAACGACACCTATGCCATTTATGCTGTCGCTAGAGGTGCAGATGGAGCGCAAATAGCTATCCCAGAAGCCTTTAACAAAGAAACATTAGATAAAATCAGAAATCTTGGAAAAGCGCTCATTTCCGCCCATGAAAAGAACACTCCCGCATTAAATGACATTCAAAGCATTAATAATGAAGGGCTTAAAACCTCAACAGCAACGCTTTCTCACGCATTTTCTTTTTCTTCATTAAACCACAATCCCTTTAACGATGAGCTACTTAACGACATATTAGCGGGTAATCCATCTCTAATTAAGGCTACTCTCACCGCCCAGGATGCATGGAATCGCCTCAACACATTATTTATTCAAGAGTTTTTGAAGAAAGGCTCACAAGCTAAAGCAACCCCAGCCATTGAAAGCCGTCCAGAAACGATACCACCTCCAAAGGGGTCAACGGCAAAACCCAGTGAAAGCCAGCCAGAAAAGACACCACCTCCAGAGAAACCAAGGGCAACAGCCAGACATCCGCCACTCACCTCTTGGATCAACTACCATCCGGCAGCATTAAAAACCTCTGAAGACACCAAAACCCTCTATGACAACCTGCCGCTCCAAATACGCCGCGACCTCATTCGACACATCTACTTAGCTGGCATCAAAGGAACCCTAGAAGATCGCATTTCAGAGTTGTTTAAAAATAAAGCCCCGAACCCCAACGGGCTATATTATAAAGAAATAGAAAAGCTAAACAAAGAAGCTGGGAGTTCCCAAACTCCTGGAGAAGCCCTTCTTGAGCATTGTTATAAGGGCCATTTCGTACATTCAGAACATTCAGCCCAAGCCCTAGCGGATTTGGCCGCTCTACCCTCCAAGATCACAACAAACGAGGCAGAATCTAATCGCCTATATGAGTATATTGGCCAACAGGCCTCTTCTTCAGAAGAACCCGTCGATCGTATCGAATGGGCGAAGCAGAATTACACAAATCCCAACTATAGAAGCTTTGTTATCCAAGCAATCGAGCGCTATCTACACTCCTCCTAAACAACACTAAATATTTTAGTACGTCCTTAAAAACCTATGGCAAAGCAGGAACAGCGATCTAGACTATGCCCGGACTTATACTGCAGTCGGCCTTGATTTGCGGCATAGTCCAGATCGCTGTTCTTGCTTTGCCATAAATCTTCAAGAAAATTACCCCCCTGCCCTATCCACACGGTGGAGCTGGAGAGGCTGTTTGATAGCGTTTACGAACGCATTGCGCTAGGTCAATCGGCTCTCCAGCGAACCACTGATTTAAATATTCCCAAAAGCTGATGCCAAGCCTGGCGCATGTATCAAGTGAAAATTTTATTGTTGACCTTGTTGAGTCTTACTAAGGGACTGTGAAAGAAAAAATTGAACGATTGAGCATCGTCGACTTGGCAACAATTTTTTGGTCTTCACTCGCACCTTGCCTCTCAGCAATGGTCGCTCGCGCCAGGCTCAAAAATTTGTGCCGCCTTCTTGCTCAATCGTTCAATTTATTCTTTCACAGTCCCTAAGCTCTATTTTTAACTTCCTTGAAGAGTTGCGGCAAGAACGGAAGAGACTTTCTGTCCATGCCCAAATCAAGATCGATAGGTGATAAACTTGGCATGGAGCGAAAGTCTCTTCCGTTCTTGCCGTAGGTTTTTAAGGACGTACAAATATTTTACTACACATAAACTATTCCACAACTCTTGCGAATTAAAAATTTAATTATTTTATAATCTTAATAACAAGGCCTAATAACCATCATTTGCTTAATAAATATAACGTAATTTTTCTTTTACCTAATTAAAAATGCAAAAGCTATTGATATAAATAACTAACTCGTATTATAATTTAATCGTAAAGCATAAAAAAGCTAAACATTATTAGCAAATATTAAATAATAAACTCGGAGGAGTTAATATGAGTACTTCTGGAATACAAAAAACCCAACAACCTAAACAAACAACGGCGATCGATTCGTTGCTTGAGAGAAAATCACTTTATTCTATAATTAAACAAGATAATAGCTGGTTCATAGCTATCTTCCGAAGCATTGCTGCTTCTTTGGGTTTTGGAGATGAAAAATATATTAACTTCTATAAAAAAATTAACTTCACAAAAAGCTTTGATAAGGCTTTAGCAAAAACTGTAACTGCAGTTGCTAAAAGAAATGAGGTTTGTGGATCTCGTGAAAATTTTAACGAGAAGATACAGCGTAGGGTTACTGATGCTTCCGGATCTCAGCAAAACGAAGAGACAAAGCTAGTCGACCAAGAAATCCGCACAGAAGAAAATCTACATAAATCCGTAGAAAAACTTGTTAAATTAATTACTGCTAATAAAACAGCATTTACACTCAGCCATTCTGTGGAAAACTATAAAGCTGAACTCAAAAAACGAATCGGAACCTCTCCAGAAGCAGCGGAAGTTGTGGATATGGCATTTATCACCTCTTCTATAGAAGAAAAAGCAGCATTGATTGAGAACTTCACTGATGTAGATGCAACGAAAATCCAGAATCTTTTAACACAACTCTCGAATATGACAGTTAAACACAATGGGAAATTCATTGTCGGAGCTACTGAAACTGGGCTAGAAGGTCTTCGTTCTACAGACGAAGTAACTAACTACTACACCAATCAAGTAGTTGAGAAACTTGGAGGAAGCGATGAGTTTTCTTCAAAGACACAAGAATTGACAGAAAAGATCACGGATTTAAAAACTCAGCAAACTCAGTTGGAAACAAGCAAAAAAAATGACGTCCAAGTAGATAGTAATGTAGTGGACTTACTGCTTAATAAAGCAAGAGATTTCGATATAGAGAAGAAGGCTCTCCTTACTGCACGAATAACCGCTATTTCGGCAGCAGCAACAGATGATAAACCAACAATTCCATCTGTTCAAGCGCTAATTGATGCAGCTCCTGCTAAAGCGCAAGAAGAAGTTGTGCGTATAGAAAATCTAATTTTAGACGCAACGCTGCACCTAAAGGAGAGAGAGAGTGAAGGAACAATCTTAGCCCGCACAATAACTCAGGCCAACTTAGCTACAAACACAGATGCTAATCGTGCTTTCGATACTGTTACTGTGATTTTATCTCAAACAACTAATAATAAATACATCGCAGAGACAAGAACCAAAATTAGTGAGTACGAAGCTAAAATAATCGAAATTAGAACCAACTCCAATTCAGACATCGCTTATTTAAATGCTCAACTGAAAGGACTTCAGAATGAGTTAGATAAAGCTGAAATCGATTTAAATACTCCCTTTAATGAATCGGAAAAAAAGGCCTTAATCACTACAAATCAAGAAGAACTAATACAAGCAAGCGACGATGTATTTAACGCAGGCATAGACAATCAAAAAGCTTCTCTAGAAGCTCAAAAGGATGAGCTTACAAAAAACGCAGATAAGTTAAACGCTTTCGCCGGGATCACCGCTCCAGCAACTAGAACAATTCTAATTCCTGTAGAGAAAAAAGGACTTG
>CAMAVL010000030.1 GCA_945861735.1 Chlamydia trachomatis | reverse complement strand
ATGAACTTGGATTTGGACCTGCGCGAAAGCTCCCGCGGATCATCGATCTTAAGTCGCCCCATATTAACAATATGGGGCGACTTAAGATCGACGATCCCCGGGGCTTTGGCGCGGTCCAAATTCCAAGTTGCTGACCGAGTTGGGTATATTCGATCCCTGGGGCTTTCACGCCAAAAAAAGTTTTTGTCTAATGTGACTTTGTCAAGTTAAGCAGATGAACCATTTTTTATCGCATGCAAAAGCTTCCACTGAAAATCATCGGGATTCATTGTACGGCGATAATGTAGCTCATAAAAAGCGATCCCAAAATCCTTATCTTCTAGATAAATCTTCCTTTTTTCTTTATCAAAGTGGGGATAGTTTTTAGCTTCTGCTTCAGGAACAAATAGCCCTAACTGCTTCATGGCACTTTCAATATGTTTATACTCTGAGCTAAAAACAGCTCGCCCTTGCAATCCTTCAGGAAACAGTACAACATCTCGATTCTTTGAAACATACTTAAGTTTTACTGGATCAGTTAAAGAAAAAGGCACTGAAATCATATCACCTCAAATTAAATAAGTTAATTTAACAATTACGATATTATACACTGCAAACGTTTCGTTTTCCAGAACAAAACTAAACATAGTTCTTTCTCAAAGCATTATCAACATGTTTTTGCAGCAATTCAAAATAAACTTTGAATTGCTTCCGTTCAGCTAACTCTTTAGATAATGTATTCCATTGACCTTTAAATTGTTGGCATTTCTGGATCGTTTCGGCACTCCACTCATCGACAAGACATTTCCTTTCTATAGGCATTAGCATAAGAGTAATTTCAGCTAAATTATATCCATTTTTTAAAGCTTTTTGGAACACCATTAATCGAATTTTTAATTCTCTTATACTCCCTTCTGGCAATTTCAGAGCTCTTAATTTAACGGCTAACTGATCCGAATTCAGAGCGTGTACTTTTAAGCCAAGGTCCTCTGGAAGAGGTTGTGCAAGCTGTGGTAAAAGATACCAATGGCAGTTC
The DNA here is from genome assembly GCA_945861735.1 of Chlamydia trachomatis. Classification (GTDB taxonomy): domain Bacteria; phylum Chlamydiota; class Chlamydiia; order Chlamydiales; family Rhabdochlamydiaceae; genus CAMAVL01. Next base: position 12,657 of record CAMAVL010000030.1, on the reverse strand, counting down.
ATTTCAGATTCTGGCTTCAGATTGTCCTCTCTCCACTCCAAACTATCAAGCAAAGAAAAACCATGGTCAATTGGAATAACCTTTTGCGTTGTCTCATTCCAAAAAACATTTCCCCAATTCCGATCCGCATTTCCAATAATTAAATCAAGAACGGCTAATTGCTGTATCTGCCTAGCCGGCAATTTACACAGCTCTTTATCTGAAAATCCTTCTATAGCTATTCCAGAAACAAACTGCTGTAAGGACCCCTGCTTCAATAGCGCGTCTTGGGCGCCAAGCCGCTTTGGAAACGGAATAGACAACACAACGGTTTCAGGAATGCCAGCGATGTTTCCTCGATCGATCATCCATGCGGCTACTTCCTTCTGCCATCCGCTTCCTTGTAGATGACCCAGACGAGCATCTCTTCTTATGTTTTCTGGATCGTACTCCATAGCCATATTCTCTCTGGGACTATTGGGCATATAAGCTTCTTCATCCATTGGCTTAAAAACTCCAATGTTATTTCCCAATCGGTCTTTGGTAATATATGTCCCATTGACTCCTGAGTCTGTCAGTTTAGGTCGAATCAATGTCTTAACGCTTTCCGAAACATGGGGATCTTGACTCATTTCAATGGTGACCATGGATTCCGCGACAAAAACCGGGTTCCCTTTGCCTATTAAAGTTTGATAGCGCTGCTCGTAGAAACCTTTTACCAATAGGATCTGATTATCTGCCGATAGAAGTTCCATCTTCGATAGATTATCGATTAACTTATCGTAAAATACTTTTTGTTCTGTAATTAGCTTGACATTTTTTGTCTTCCAGAAATCCTGTAACGCCTCCCCAATCCGTTGATGAATCGCTGGCTGAAAAACTTTGGAATCGGATAAGAACTCTAAAGACTTAAGTGCGTCTTTAACTACATATAGCCGCCCCTTTGCATCAAGCCCTACATGCTCTTTACCTGTCAGGTTCTGGACAAATTTAGCATTATCTTTAGGTACTTGAGGATCGGGTATTTTTAAAGACATGGGAAATCCATTGTAAAAGCTTCTTAAACATGACTGTAAATAAATTAATTTAAAAAACAAGGACTACGGACTTAAACAAATAGACTGAACGGATTTCACGGAGGCGATTTTGGCTTCGAGGTCTTGATTAGTACAGTCGATGCCCCATGCAGCGTCGATTTGGAGGGTACTGTGTTGGCGCCCGTTGATAAAAAACTGGATCTGGATGGGTGTCGCTCCTGGAGATGAGCGGAAGAGCTGCTTGAGGGCGATGATGTGACTTAAACGGGTCTGATCGGCATCGAGGCGGATCGTCAGTTGTCCTGAGTTTTTAACGGGAGCTACTGTTTTCGTTTGGGGGGTGCTAGGTTTCATACTCGTACTCCTCGATTCGAATTTTTTATCGCGAAACTCGGCGGCTTTTGCTTGTTCTTTAGCGCGCGCATAAGCGTCGTCACAGGCTCGTATCATCTCCTCATCCGCTTGTGTGAGGTCGGCTATCCAGCGGCATTGTAGGCGAAGGGCATTTTCTTGTCTCTCTGTTTGGATAACGGCGTAAATGAGTTGGTTTTCAACGAGGAGGGCCCCTTTTTGTTCGTACAGATCTGCCCAGACGGGCAACTCATAGCGATCGACGCCATCGCCTATTGCTAAAATGGCAAATTTTCGTTGGCTCTTTGCTGAAATTCTAACTGTGACCCCTTCAATGATGCAGGCTAAGCGGCAGACGCTGCTAGTGGGAAGGTCTTCTAAACTTTTAAGTGGAACACATGAGAGCCTTTGGAGCTGACGGGAAAAATCATCTAAGGGATGCCCATTGAGGTAAAAACCGAGCAGCTCATATTCCCGTTTTAGGATTTTTTGTTTGGAGTCTTTTTCCTTAATTTCTGGTGGGATTAAAAAGCGATCCGCATCTTGATCTCCCATGAGTGAAAAGAGGCTGCGGATCCCTTTTTCTGAATCTTTTTGTTCTTTAACAACGGATGCAAACAGTGGGTCGACGCTTGCTAAAAGCGCTTGACGGCTCCAAGAGGTAAAATCAAAGCAGCCAGCTTCTATGAGGTATTCAATCGCTTTTTTACCCACTTTTCGCGTGTCGATCCGTTTTACGAAATCGCAGAGCGATTTAAAGGCACCACCTCTTTTTCTCTCTTCGAGAACGCCAAGAACAACACCCTCTCCAACGCCTTTGATCCCTCCCATTGCAAAGCGGATCCCTTTGGGTGTTGCCACAAACTCTTTTCCCGACTCATTAATATCAGGCGGTAATATCGCAATGCCCATCGTTTGGCTTTCTCGAATGACTTTAGCCACTTTTGTGAGATCATCTCGATCGGATGTCATGAGAGCTGCCATCCAAACGGCTGGATAATTGGCTTTTAGGTAGGCTGTGACATAACTCAAATAGCCATAGGCTGCCGCATGGGATTTGTTGAAACCATAAGATGCAAATTTTTCGACTTTATCAAAGACGCGAATCGCCGTGTCTTCATCGATCCCATTTTTTCGAGCGCCGTCGCGGAACTTCTCCCGTTGGCGCGCCATTTCATCTTTATCTTTTTTTCCCATCGCGCGGCGCAAGACATCCCCTTCCCCTAACGTATAATGAGCGAGGCAACTTGCAATTTGCATGACTTGCTCTTGATAGACCATGATGCCATAGGTTTCGGCAAGGATGTCTTTCATGAGGGGATGTTCAAATTCGATTTTTTCTCGGCCGTGTTTGCGATTGATAAATGAGGGGATCATCTCCATCGGACCTGGGCGATAAAGAGCGCCTACCGCAATGATCTCTTCAAATGTATCGATGTGGAGCTGCTTTGCTAAATCTTGCATTCCAGCCGATTCGAGCTGAAAGACCCCCATTGTCTTACCTTGATTGAGCAGGTTAAATGTTGCCTGATCATCGAGAGGTAAATTCACCCAGTCGATTGTTTTATGGGTAGTGGCCTCAATTGCGTGGACCGCATGATGAATTGCGGTGAGTGTCTTTAATCCTAAAAAGTCGATTTTTAACATTCCGACAGACTCAACTGGCTTCATAGAAAATTGAGTGACTGCCATATCAGAATCCTTTGCTGTACAAATCGGGATTTTATCGATAATTGGCTCTGCTGAAATAATCATTCCCGCTGCATGGATTCCCGTATTGCGCACGGATCCTTCTAACTTTAAAGCGAGATCGATAAGTCTTATAATCTCGGGATCTGAAGTTGCAATGCGTTTGAACTCGGGATCGATTTCTAAGGCTTTACTCAAGGTCATCGTCGGATCTTCGGGGACGAGTTTTGCAATTTCATTCACGCGCGCAAGGGGAATGCTCAATACCCGGCCGACATCTTTGATCGCCATTTTCGCTTTCATCGTGCCAAATGTGATGATCTGGGCAACTTTATCTTTACCGTATTTACGCACAGTATAATCAATGACATCCGCTCTGCGATCCATGCAAATATCGACGTCAATATCGGGATAGGAAAGCCTCTCTGGATTAATGAACCTTTCAAAGAAGAGATTGAATCGCAAGGGTTCAATATCGGTGATCCCAATTAAATAGAGAACAATCGAGCCAGCGCCTGATCCCCTGCCTGGACCCATGGCAATATTGCTGCGCTTGGCCCATGCGATAAAGTCCCAAACGATGAGAAGATAATCCCCCATCCCTTTGGGCAAAATTACACTGAGTTCATAATCGAGTCGATCTTTGACAACCTGCAAAGGATCTTTATCGGGATATTTCTTGTGGACCTCTGCAAGACATGCTGGCGTATAGCGTTGTTTAATCCCCTCTTCGCAAAGAGTTCTCAAAAACTCTTCTGATTTAGAGCTTCTCTCTTCTTTCGTAAAGGATTGCCCTTCCAATGCAGGGGGAACAAAAACGGGATAGAACCTTGCTTTAAAATCGAACTCAAATTCACATTTTTGCATCACTTGCAATGTGTTGGATAGGGCCTCTGGAAGATCGGCAAATAACACTTGCATCTGCTCTTGCGACTTGAAATAGAGCTCATGTGTTGACATGACTTCTCTTTTAGGATTTAACACTCTTTGTTTTGGATTTCCAAAGGAGTCTTTCTCCCAAATTTCACACGGCTCTCCCGACTGGATGTTCATTAAAATTTCATGCGCTCTCCAGTCTTCCCGATCGATATAGCGGCTGTCATTACACGCAACGCATGAAATGCCAAGCTTTTGAGAGACTTCTTGTAATTTAGAATTGATTGTCTCTTGAGCTGTTATCGAATCAAGATAACGTTGATAGAGCCAGAGTTCTTTTTCCATTCCATCTGCGAGGATATCTTCCTCCTTCATCTGATGGCGCAAGAGCTCGAAATAAAAATCGGAACCGAAAATCCCTTGATAAAACTGCACTTCTTGGATAAATTCTTCTTTTTTATCTAAAATCAATCTAGAAAATGGGGAATGATGCGGCCCTGAAAGACAGATCAATCCTTCCGCGCATTCGGCAAGTAATGTCTTATCAATGCGTGGAGTATAGTAAAAGCCCTCTAGATGCGCTAGTGAGCTTAACCTACATAAATTCTGAAAACCCTTCTGATTTTTAGCGAGAAGAACAATTGGAGAACCAGCTGTTACTCCATGAATCCGTTTTTTATCAAATCGAGATTGGGGAGCAACGTATAACTCACATCCAATAATTGGGCGAATCTTGGCTGCTTTACAGGCTTTAAAAAACTCAACGGCTCCGTAAAGGTTCCCCTGGTCAGTGAGAGCCAATGCAGGCATATGAAATTCTGCAGCCTTGGAACTGAGCGATTCGATCGATGCAGAAGAGGCGAGAATAGAGTACTGCGAATGCACATGCAGCGGAACCCAAGTCATAATATGCACCCATTTTCAATCTTTTACAAGTTCAGCTAGATTCCCACTCATACTTTTTTCTGCTTTCGAAACGAATTTAATGGGTTCGTCATCTGCATACTTTGGATTGGTTTTTACTTTCCAAAGAGGGAGCAACAGAAATACAGATACAACACCACATACACCTAAAGTCATAAAAAAGCCATACCAACCAAAGACTTCGATCACTTTACTAATCGGATACCCAGCTGTCGCAGCACCGAGATAGGCCACCCATCCTGTAAATCCAGTGGCGGTTCCTGCCGCTTTTTTATGAGAGAGTTCAGCTGCAGCCATTCCAATGAGCATTTGGGGCCCAAAAATTAAAAAACCAACGGCAAACATCATAGCGTAATCTAAAATGATCATCCCAGCTGGAACCATATAGAACGCTGCGATCGCAAAGACAACACCTAAACTAAATAAGACGTTAATCGGGCCGCGTCTTCCCTTAAATATTTTATCCGACGCCCATCCAGCCGCTAAGCTACCACAAATGCCCCCCACCTCAAACCAAAAGACACTCCCGTTGGCTGCCATAATCGAATACCCTTTCATTTTAATTAAGAACAGAGCTCCGAAATCGTTGACCGCTTGGCGGATAATATACACAAAAAAGTAGGATGCAGCTAAAATCCAAATGTACTTATTATTAAGAACATGCTTGAACAGAATCTCCTTCACGGAGAGTTCTTTTTCACTATTCATCTTGGCTGATGGATAATCGTCTTTAAATTTTTCAATGGTTGGAAGTCCCAATGATTGAGGCGTATCGCGCAGGCGGTTCATTAGAAAAAGACCGATTCCAATACACAAAAAGCCTGGCAAATACATCGCATAGCGCCAACCAAAATATTGCGCACAGAAACCTGCTAGCAAAGGAATTAATGCGCCGCCAATACTATGAGACGTATTCCAAAACCCCCACCAAGTGCCTCTTTCTTTTTGCGAATACCAATGAGTGAGCAAGCGCGCACATGGAGGCCAACCCCATCCTTGAAACCATCCATTTAATCCCCAAAAAATGGCAAACATTATAATCGAAGAAGACATCCCAAAACAGATATTGAAGAACCCTGTTAAGATCAATCCGATTGCCATAAAAAACCTGGGATTCGAGCGATCGGCTAATATACCGCTTAAAAATTTACTTAGACCATACGTGATTGATAAAATACTGCTTAAAATTCCTAAATCACTAATCTGCAAGTTTAAATCTTGCATGAGGGTCGGCATTGCAAAGGTTAAGCTTTTGCGCGTAAAGTAATAGAAAATATATCCTACATACATCCCATAAAAAATCCTAAACCGCCAATACTTATAGCGCTCCTTTACGGTTTGCTCATCTTCAATTTCAGGCGTATGTGGGACCGGCTTTAGAAAATCAAATAGTCTCACGGCTAACTCCTCTAGTTAATAACGGACAAGGTACGGTACTTAAGAAAACCCGTTCGTGTCAACTTAAATTTACTTGCTCGATAACCCCTCTTTAGGGTATTAAGAACACTTTTACTATTTAATACGGTCGATTCTTATATCATGAATGATTTTCAAAAATCGATTAACCGAAAAGAACCTTCTGACTACGAGCAGATCAAAGTCAACGCAATCGAAAAAGACAAAAAAGAAAAAGAAGCCCCCTATACAGGTCCACCCACTGCTCCGAAACCTTTCCTCTTCGCAGCTCTTGTCGCCCAATTTAAAAAATTTCTTGAGACCTTTTCTTCAAAAGGATCTACCGCCATTACACTCTTTGACCAGCAGCAAATGCTAGAAGATGTTATTTCATTCCGAGAGCTTCTACAAATTCTTAGCAAAGAAGACCAAAGTCACAATCCCGAATTCGCTCAGCAACTCTCCGAATTATGGCATAACTTTCTTGATGATTGCAACTCTATCCTGTCCGATGAATCCAATCCTCCAGAGGCTTTGGTGAAATTAAAATCTTTTGTTACAGTCATTTCCCATTTTCCACCCGGCGAAGACCATACTTTAGGCTTTTATTTTACCGAATATGCCGGCAAAGAATGGATTCCCTTCCCATTCATGGAAATTCTTCAAAACCTTCATGCGGGGTATAAAGAAAATTCGACACAGTCTGCTCTATCTGCATGGATTGACCGCCTTTCCGATATTCTCAATCCTTCTGAGGATTAAGAAAACTTAAAGTGCAAAAATAGATGCGCTTGGGCTAATATATTGAGTAGATTATTTTTTTAACGAGGATGTTATGGCTGGGATGATTAAAGAATTAAGCGAAGAGAATTTTCAAAATGAAATCAGCAAAGGGGTTTTCCTCGTTGATTTCTACGCCGATTGGTGTGGGCCGTGCCGCATGATGGCGCCTGTACTCGAAAAGGCAGCAACGGAGATGCGCAACACAGCGACCATTGCAAAATTAGACATCGATAAGGCGCAAAAAACAGCCGGATCTTTTCAAGTAACCTCAATCCCAACTCTCATCTTATTCAAAGAAGGAAAAGAAGTGGGAAGAGTCGTTGGCTTGCGCGATTTTGAAGCAATTAAAACATTCATCCAATCTGCTGACAAAAAATAAATTTTCTTACGAGGGAGTGATCAAACTCCCTCTAAGGGACCCAATGCAATACATCGCGAACAATCGACCAGCGCACTTCTTGAGGCGCGACGATCTCTGTTTTCCCTTTGATCCATAAATCATATTGCCGATCGACATAGCCTTGGCCCTTTTTAAGCTCAAGCCACTGATCGAGATAATTTTGAAAGCGAACGCTGTTACCCGCAATTGCATACCCAATCGAATCATTCCCTAAAAGAGGATCTGGAAATACGAGTCGATAGTTTCGATGAAAAACAATCCATGAGATCGCCTTCCTCTCCTCCCAAAGGAGCGCTACTTTGCCGCTGCACTGCGTATAATCTTCATAAGACGCCAAAAGAATTAACTGATTCCCTGGGAACACCTCTTTTGCAACTATTTCAAAGGAAGACCCTTTTAAGACGGCGATGCTTAGACTCGCGTCCTGCCGAATGCGATCCATTGTTTCAAAAGATTTACGATTCCCTTCTTGAACGACAAAAGCTAAGCGAGAAGAGAGGTAGGGAGAGGTAAACGACAAATCTTTAAGCTTTTCTTCATTGATAGAAACAGAGGACATTGCAATGTCATAGAGCCCTGCATCCAGCTCCTCTACCATATGGGAGTAGCTCATCGGAATAAATTCTAAACGGCACCCCAAATCAAAAGCGAGCTCATAGGCAAAGGCGATATCATAACCGACGAGATCTCCATCAAAATTAAAAAAACAAAATGGGGACACATGGGGATTATACCCCACGCGCAACACTTGCATCTGTAAAATTCGATCCAAAGTCTCTTTAGTCGAGCCCTTTGAAAGCCCCTCAGGAATTGTTTTATGGACCGTAACTGGAATGGAGGAACAAATCTTTAGCTCATAGATGCTTTTGATCTCATTGTGAATCCGTGGCAAAGGATCAAAGGCGCGAATTCCCCCAAAAATAAGAAGAACAGGGATAATCGTAAATAACCCCTCTCGAATAATTCTCTTCCACTTCAGGATAAGCATGCGCCTACAAGAGAGAGTGATAAAAAGTGAAATGGAAGCCACTTCAATGCTTGAGAGCATCGATTGAAAGCCCGATGTAAATGGGAGGGTTGTGAGATAGATATTTACAGCTTCATTTGGCAACCCCAACGAATCGAGAATAAATGTCAGACTATTGATCCAAGAACCAAGACCTACTGCTCCTAAACTCGTCAGAAATGCTGTCACAAACAGCTCAAACTGATCTCCTATCCCGAGCGGAAAGCTATAAAAAATGGAAATAAAAAAGATAAACACCGTAATAAATAAGGACCCAAGAGGAAGGTTGAAGACAACAGATACTGTTCCCTGAATCTGATTTTGCGCTTTCTCATCCATCGGATCGAGAAGCTGCGTCTCTTTTTTCAAAAGCTCAATGATGTACGGCAGGCAAACAATGACCATATTTGTCGTATACGCAAGCAACAGAATCGGAAACATTTGCTGCAACCAGCGATAGGACGGGACCGAAGTAAGCATCCGAGTGACTCTGGGAAAAATCCAAAACACGACCAGCCCAACTCCCAAAATATAGAGAATGATATAGGTACTGACCTGCTTAACCGTTGACAAGTGAATCGTTCCCACTTGGTTTGCTAAAATAATAAATGTTCCAAATGGGGTAATCCGCGCAATCCATGATGTGATGCGCGTTAATGCGTCGACCAAGTTGCCAAAGGAATACATCAAGGTTTGCTTTTCTTTAAGCTGCATGAGTGCAATCCCAATCAGCAATGAAAAAATCACAATGGCTGGGACAATATTATTGGAAAGATCGTAGAAAATGTTATCGGGGATGAGCAATTCTGCAAAATTCAAATGGGACACCTCAGTAGAGACATAGCCCGTAACGTGCGATCCTGCAGCTTTTGGAAATCCATAATTAATGAGATAAATGACACCCACATTGATCGCCCAAGCGATCCCTATAAAAATGATCCCCCGTTTTAAAATCTGCTTTGCTTGAGTAGAGCTTAGCTGGCCCACACCGTGGATAATCGCTCCAATGAGATAGGGAATAGCCGTTATTTTAAGAAGCATGATGTATGCCAAGCTCCAAGGAGCAAAAACATCACATAGATCTCCAAAAAACAAACCGCAAACAATCCCTAAAAGGGTGGCGATTGCCATCTGTGGAGCTAACGACATTTTGAATAGACGCATAAGATTATCTGTTAGCGAAGTGTTGTTGTTCCCAGGCCTTGTAAATCACAATGGAAACAGCATTTGAGAGATTTAAGCAACGAGATTCTTTTTTCATAGGAATCGTATAAAACCGATCCGGCCATTTTTCTAAGTACCGACTGTCAAGACCCAGTGTTTCTGAACCAAAAATCAAAATGGAATCCTCTGGATAGTCTGCCTGTGTATAATGCTTCGTTGCATGACTGGAAAAGAAAAAAAAGGGAGAGGTTGTTTCCAACAGATAGGTGTAGAGATCATCGATAAAGGAGACATTAACTCCCTCCCAATAATCTAAGCCAGCCCTTTTCAACATCCGATTGGATACACTAAATCCAAGTGGCCGCACCAAAATCAAGTCATTGCCCGTAACCGCGCACGTTCGAACGATGTTTCCTGTATTCTGGGGGATCTGAGGGCGGAAAAGAATGATTTTCATAAAAGAAGATTACAAAGCCTCTAGTGAAGCTTTGTAAAAAAATTAACGCATCCGTTGTTCTGTATCGACAATTTCGGAGCCATTTTGAGCGGGCGTTGAAACAGAATCCACTTTTTGAGGTTGTGGAGCATTCGCTTTGACCACTTCCACTTCAAAGGTCAGTAAGGAGTTCGGAGGCAAGTAGCCATTTGTTCCATATGCCAATTCTGGGTGGATGTACACAGTACGCTTCTCCCCTTCCTTCATTCCAACAAGTCCAGCTTTCAATCCAGGAATAATCTCATCGAGAGAAATCATTTCTTCTTCTTTAGAAGAACCAAAAACGGTGCCGTCGAGATATTTTCCAGTATAGCGAACGAGCGGAGAAAAATGCGATTCGACAAGAGCCCCATCTCCCTCTTTTTCGATTTTGTACTGAACCCTGCCCTCTTCTAAAGCAACGACATCCTTCGCTTGCGTATTTTCAGATAAAAACTTCTCAGCTTTAATCAAATTCTTTTCACATTGCTCATTAAAAATCTTTTCCTGTACTGAGGAAATAGCTTGAACACATTCCGCTTCTGACATCGGAGAACTTTTTCCGTTCGTCGAATCCTGTAACCCTTTAATCACTTGAGCAATATCAAATGAAACGCCGATCGTCTCTAAATTTTTTCCAATCAAGTGCCCAAACGCCTCTGAAATCTTAGCAATTTCAGCTGCCTTAACAGGCTCCACTTCTTTTTTCTCAACAATTGGAACCTCAGACGCTTCAAGAAACGCAGGAGTCCTGAAGAGGAGGAGTCCTGTAAAGAAAAGAATTGATGATTTTTTCATAGGATTCACAAGCCCTTAGTTGATTGATAAGAACCACATTAATCGATCGAATGTTTTATCGCCAAGTCATTTCGAAAGTTACCATTGACAAAATTATAAAAAAGACTACCACCTCCTCTCGAGTGGCAATGAAAAACATAGTATGTATTTGGTGTGATTTCATAGAGAGAAAAGAAAAATATTACCCTTGCATATCTTTGAGCTGATCTTCCAGTCGATCCAAAGAAACCTCGATCTGCTCACGAGACGCCATATGCTTGAGCTTGCCCTTATTTTGAGTAAGCTCCTCATCTCCAATCACCAGGCAATATTCAGCATGGAGGCTATTTGCTAGTTGAAGCCCATGCTGTATTTTCTTGTTGGAAAGATCCACCTCGGTGGAAATTCCCGCATGGCGAAGCTGACAAGTGAGAGCAAAGGCCTTAGAGAGCGCCTTTTCCCCCATAGGGACAATGAAGATAAAAGGATGAGGAGAGGCAGGAAAGGAGCCGCCCTGTTTGAGCAGGGTCTGAAGGAGCCTTTCTAAACCTGTTCCAAATCCAACGGATGGCAAATCAGGTCCTCCAATTGAGTGAATGAGTCCATCGTAGCGCCCACCACCGCCAACAGAATTTTGCGCGCCAAGCTCTCCTGCAGTGACTTCGAAGACTGTTTTGTTGTAATAGTCTAGCCCTCGAACGAGTTTAGGATTCACGGCATACGTCATATTTAAGTTTTTCAGCAATGCAAGAACCTGATCGAAATGGGCTTTGGCAGCTGGGGTCAAAAAATCGAGTATTGTAGGAGCCTCTTCTAAGATCTTTTGATCGCCGTCATCTTTAGAGTCTAAAATCCGCAGGATGTTTTTGGAAAACCGCACTTGGCTATCTGCTGAGAGTTGATTGAAATGAGGCTTCAAAAAAGCTGTGAGAGCATCGCGATAAGCGGTTCTGGACTCTGCATCCCCTACAGAATTAATCCACACGGTGAGATTTTTCAGGCCAAGTCTGCGGTAGATTTCACAAGCCATATCGATCAGCTCTACATCTTGCTCAGGCTTTCCAATACCGATCGCCTCTGCGCCAAATTGGTGATGCTGGCGGTATCTACCCGCTTGCGGGCGCTCATAGCGGAACATCGGCCCAATATAAAAAAACTTGTGGAGTTTAGGCTCATTATATAGGCGGTTTTCTACAAAAGAGCGGATCACAGAAGCTGTCCCTTCCGGACGCAGAGTCATCGACCTCTCGCCCCTATCGAGAAAGGAGTACATCTCTTTGGAGACAATATCCGAGCTCTCCCCTACCCCTCTGATAAACAGCTCTGTTTTTTCAAAAATGGGGGTGCGGATCTCATGGAAGCCGTAGTCTGAAGCGGTCTGCCTGAGAATCCCTTCCAGATGCTGCCAAAGGCTCGATTCTCGCCACTTATCTTCCGCTTTGAGCTCAAAGGGAAGGATATCAAAGACTCCTCGAGGGATCGTGTATTCCATGGGATATAGGCCATTGTAGAGTAGTATTACCCTGGAATCATATTCATTTTGGATAAATTAGTAAACGTATAGATCTAGTCAATAGACTTCTTGCATAACCTCTTTTCCATGCCCGTGCCCGATTAGTATTTTTTCTGAGCCATTTTAACCAAAATGGATACTATCTTGACAAAGTCACATTAGACAAGACTTTTTTTGAGCGTCAAAGCTCCCAGGGATCGAATAGCGCAAATGGGGCTAGTATTGAATAATACAACCCCATTTGCGCTATTCGATCCCTGGGGCTTTCACGCCAAAAAAAGTTTTTGT
>CAMAVL010000029.1 GCA_945861735.1 Chlamydia trachomatis | reverse complement strand
GTGATCATGAACCGCCGTATACGGTTCCGTACGTACGGTGGTGTGAGAGGACGGGAGCTGAAAGGCTCCCTCCTACTCGATATTTGCGCTATTCGATCCCTGGGGCTTTCACGCCAAAAAAAGTTTTTGTCTAATGTGACTTTGTCAAGTTAGCTACTCCTTTTAAATCTTTATCGTTTTCTAAAACCGGAAAAACAGTTTTCCCTATTTCTAATAGTGGTAGCATTTTTTAACTCCCTGGTTTGTTTTTAAACTGTTTGGACGTATTGATCATTTTTAAAAAATATACTTTAATTACTGTATGTTGTAATTATTACAGATAAATACTTATACATAAAAGAAATAGTTTGTTGTATGAAGTTAAATAAGGTCGTTAATTAAATAAATAAAAATAGAGGCTTTAAGTTTTGAGGCCTGCTCGAAAAAGCTTCCTTTAAGGAGGGGATTTGTGGTAAAATCCTATAAACTGCTTAAAGGGAACTCTTTAAAAGATGAAGAAGCTCATTCAAGGAATTGTCGATTTTAGGAAGAATCTCACGGAAGAGAGTCGCGATCTTTTTGCAAAGCTAGCGCTTGGACAAAAACCGGATACTTTATTCATTGCTTGCTCCGATAGTCGGGTGGTGCCGAACTTATTTGCTTCGACAAATCCGGGCGATTTGTTCGTTTTGCGCAATATAGGCAATCTTGTGCCCCCAGTTACAGCGCCTCTTCAGGATAATAGTGCATCCGCCGCCATTGAATTTTCCATTTTTTCTCTGAACGTTTCCGATATCATTATTTGTGGCCATTCGGAATGTGGAGCGATGCAAGCTCTTGCTAATGGAGTCGATATGGAGTGCTGCCCTCACGTGGGAGCTTGGTTAAAGCACGGGGAAGAATCACTGAATAAGGTGCGGCGGGGAATGGTTCTAAATCCGGCATTGTCAGAACATAACCAAATCTCTCAAATAAACGTGCTTCAGCAGATGGAACATATGATGAGTTATCCGTTTATTCAGGAACGTCTGGAGAAAAATCAGCTGCGTATCCATGGCTGGTGGTTTGATATTGCCCATGCGGATGTCTATTGCTATGAAAAAGAGAGGCATCAATTCGTTTTGATCGACGAAGGGGAGGCTCAGCTCATTTTAGAGCGGCAGGCAGGCTTTTGCAGGCTTCCTCATAATCCAAAATATTTCTTTTAGTTTAGAACCCTTTAAATCTTGACCTGCAAGGGTGTGATCTATATAGTGATCCTCAAACATTTACATAAGGTTCTTCAACTTGATTAAAAGCATGACAGCTTATGGAAGAGCTGACAAAGTGACTCCATTTGGTCGTTTTCTTCTTGAGATCCACTCGGTGAATCGTAAGACTCTCGATTTAAATATTTATTTGCCTAGAGACTATCTCTGTTTTGATACGGAAATACGCAAGTGGATTGCCTCTCATGTTGAGAGGGGGCAGGTGACTCTTCGATTGACGTTGCAAAATGAGGGCCTCGGTGAAGCTCTTTTTCAAACGCAACTGCGGCAATTAAAGGGCTTAAAAGATAATTGGGACAAACTCGCTTGTGGAATTGGATTAGATCCTAAGCAAGCCGTTTCCTTAGAATTTCTCGTTGGACAGATGTCAACATCCTCTTCTGGCATGCAAGAAGAGGATGTTGAAGAAATTAAGCGCGAGCTACAGGAGCTTATTTTAAGTGGGTTAAGGGAACTTAAAACATTTAAGGAAAAAGAAGGTTTAAGTCTGGCATCTGATATTAAGCTGCGGCTGAAACTTCTAGAAGATGCTGTGAATAGCATTGAAACTCTCAAAGACGAGCCTCTTGAGAGGTACCGACAAAAAATCACAGAAAGGCTACAGGGGATTTATCCAGTTGAGAGGGAAGCTCAAGAGCGATTAATAAAAGAAGTAGCGCTTTTAGCGGAAAAACTAGATATTACAGAAGAGATCGTCCGATTGCGTTCCCATTTTCAACAGGTCTATTCTCATCTTCAGGAAAAGGGAAAACCAGTTGGCAGGTTGTTGGAGTTTTTAGCGCAAGAAATGCACCGAGAAATCAATACCTTGGGTTCTAAGTCGGCCGATACGCAAATCTCTTCTCTTGTTGTTGGGATGAAGGGTGAATTAGAAAAGATACGCGAGCAAGTGCAAAATATCGAATAGAGCAAACAATAGACCTCTTTCGAAATTTGCTTTGCTCGAAAAAATCGATAATTTTTGAGCAGGTCCAAAATCATCGATTTTAGAGAGCAAATGGAATTTCGAAAGAGGTCTAATGGCTCAGAAGATTTTAGGAACTTTGGCACAAGGTCTTATTTTTGTCATCAGTGCACCAGCTGGCACGGGCAAAACAACGCTTGTCCGGATGTTAATGAAAGAGTTTGATTGTATTGCGGAAAGTGTTTCCTGTACGACTAGAGCGCCAAGAACCGGAGAGTTGTCGGGTGTAGATTATTTTTTTCTTAACACTGCAGAATTTGAGAGGAAAATCCAGGAAGGGAACTTTTTGGAGTATGCCAAAGTTTTTGGCTATTATTATGGGACATCGAAAGAGTATGTGTTGAGCCAGCAACAGGCGGGAAAGCATGTGTTTTTAGTGATTGATACGCAAGGGGCAATGCAGCTAAAAGCGGATCAATTTGTAGCGAGCTACATTTTTTTAAGTCCTCCATCGCTTGATGCGTTAAAAGATCGATTGCATAAGCGTCAGACAGATAGCCCAGCAGTGATTGCGCATCGCTTAGGCGAGGCAGAAAGAGAGATGGGTATGGTGGAAAACTATGATTACCATATCGTTAATGATAATTTAGGCAATGCATATACCATTTTGCGCAGTATTGTGATTGCTGAAGAGCATCGAGTAAGAGTCAATTTAAGGAGCAAATAAGATGAAAGTAAAATCCGTTCAACGTGAGCAGTTAACAAATGAGTTGCTACGTAAAGTCTTTAAAAATAATTTCCAGTTGGCAAATCAAGCAATTCAGTTGTGCCGTTATTATATCCGATCGGGTCATGAAATTGATATGGACAAAATTCTCGATGAAGTTCGACGCAATCCAAGCGAAGATTATCTCAAAGATTTAATGGCTTTAGAGCACGAAGACGACGACGCTTCTCAAAAGTAGTATTAAATGACAGAAAAAGTTCTGATTACTTCTGCTCTTCCCTATGCGAATGGCCCGCTCCATTTCGGGCACATCGCAGGGGCGTATCTTCCAGGGGATTGTTACGCCCGATTTGAGCGGCTTCTTGGAAAAGATGTGCTCTATATCTGCGGTTCGGACGAATATGGAGTCGCCATTACGTTAAGTGCAGAGGCTGCTGGCCGCACTCCACAAGAGCATGTGGCCATTTTTCATGAGATTAATAAAGCATTGTTTTCCAAGCTTAACTTCTCTTTTGATCATTATTCGCGTACCACGTGGGAAGGTCACAAACAAGTCACGCAACAGTTTTTTCTCGATCTGCTCCAGAATGGGCATATTGAAGAAAGAGTGACGGATCAGCTTTATTCTGAAAAAGATCTTAAGTTTTTAGCTGATCGCTATGTCGTAGGGACTTGCCCTAAGTGTGGCTTTCTCGAAGCACGTGGAGATGAGTGTCAAAAATGTGGAGCGAGTTATGAGGCAATAGACCTCATCAATCCACGTTCTAAGATCTCAGGCTCACCACTCATTGGTAAGCCGACCAAACACTGGTTTTTGCTTTTTGATCACTTTAAAGAACAGCTAGCTGAGTGGATCGCAAAAAAGGATTGGAAGCAAAACGTTGTCAATTTCTCTCAAGGGTATATCAAAGAATTAAAGCCTCGAGCGATCACTCGAGATTCTGAGTGGGGTATTCCCATCCCATTGCCAGGAACAGACGGCAAGGTCCTCTATGTGTGGTTCGATGCTCCAATTGGCTATATTTCAGCCACTAAAGAGTGGGCAGAGAAGAAGGGAGATCCCCGAGCATGGGAAAAATACTGGCTCGATCCTCAAACACAACTTGTTCAATTCATCGGAAAAGATAATATTCCGTTTCATGCAGTCTTTTTTCCTGCGATGATCATGGGTCAAAATCAGCCCTATAAATGCGTTGATGCATTGCCTGCAAATGAATTTTATAACCTCGAAGGGAGGCAATTTAGCAAATCCGATGGCTGGTACATTGAATTAGATGACTTCTTTAAGCAATTTACAGCGGATCAAATTCGCTATGTCATTGCTTCAAATGCCCCCGAAAATCAAGATGCTGAATTCTCTTGGAAAGACTTTCAAACGCGCTGTAATAGTGAGCTCCTTGGAAAATACGGAAATTTTGTCAATCGCACTCTCGTTTTTCTTCAAACCCAGTGTGATGGAAAAGTGCCAGCTCTTGCCCACATCCATCCAGTTGATCAAGAGTTTTTAGACAAAATCCAAGCGTTAGCAAAAAACGCTAAAGAGGCCTATTCTCAGTTTCATTTAAGAAAAGCTTCACAAGTCGTCATGGAACTTGCCCAAGCGGGTAACGTTTATTTCGATTTGAAAAAGCCTTGGATTACAGCACGTAGTGCCATCAATCACCATGACATGAATGTGACGATCGCCTGTTGCTTAGAGTGCTTAAAAGCGCTCGCCCTCATCTCCTTACCCATTATTCCAAAGAGCGCGGAAAAAATATGGACGTTATTGGGTCATCAAACGCCTTTACATACGCTCATTTGGGATCAGGTCCTCTCTACTCCACTTGTCGAAGGAACAGCTCTTTCTAAACCTGAAGTGCTCTTTATTCGAGTAGAAGATGAGATTATCCAAAGTGAAATTGTCAAATTGCAAAAACTCAAAAAAGAGATGCCCAAACCAATGGAGCCTTTAAAAGAGCAGATTACGATCGATGATGTGCGTAAATTAGATTTACGCGTTGCAAAAATCCTCACCGCAGAGCGCGTTCCTAAAAGTAAAAAACTACTAAAACTCACCGTCGATCTCGGCTTTGAACAAAGAACGATCGCATCCGGTATCGGGGAGAAGATCGAAGATTTAAATACACTCATTGGACAACAAATCATTATCGTTGCTAACCTTAAATCTGCGACCCTCATGGGAATTGAGAGCCAAGGGATGGTGCTAGCGGCCGATGCACCGCTTGGTGTTCTCGAGCTTCCCATATGTAAGCTCTCGCTTCCTGGCGCTCGCGTGACATGAACCTAGAAACGGCAGTTGGAGACGGCAAATTGACGCAATCTTTTGAACCAGAACCTTTTCCGATAGGGGCGCCCTTCACCGTTAGGGAATGTGCGCCCCCTATCGAAAGAGATTCTGATTCAAAGCCTTGCATCACTTTGCCATCTCGAACTGCCGTTTCTAGGATGAAGCGGTGTTTTGGTGGAGCTCCTGGCAAAGAATTCTACGCTGCCTATCACGATAACGAATGGGGCATTCCCGTTCACGACGATGTGAGGCTCTTTGAAATGCTCATCCTAGAAGGGGCTCAAGCGGGCTTGAGCTGGGAAACTATCCTCAAAAGACGTGAAGGATACCGCAACGCTTTTCATCATTTTGATCCTGTAAAAGTTGCTGCCATGAGTGATGATGCATTAGAAGCATTGCGTCAGAATCCAGATATTATTCGCAACCGTCTAAAAATCTACAGCGCGCGTCAAAACGCTCTTGTTTTTCTAAAGATTCAGCAAGAATTTGGTTCTTTTGACCTCTATGTTTGGAGCTTTGTCAATGGAGTCCCTATTAAAAACCACTGGAAAGAATTTAAAGATATTCCCACTAAGACGCCTGAAAGTGACTGCTTGTCAAAAGATTTAAAAAAACGGGGAATGATGTTTGTTGGCTCGACAATTATTTATGCCTACATGCAAGCGATAGGGATGGCTAACGATCATATCGTTACCTGCTATTGTTATAAAAAATAGACTTAGAAAAGTTTCTTTCGGGTTCTTTTCTTGTAGGGGACAAGAGCCTGTTTCCCATAGACCACTTCATGAAGATCTTCGATAGCCATAAAAGCTGTGGGATCGGTGCGTAGAACGATTTCTTTAAGTTCGGAGAGATCAAGACGTTCGACGATGACAAAGAGGATCTCTCGGGTATCTCCAGAAAATCCACCTCTTCCGTGCATGATGGTAAGCCCTAGGCCTAGTTCATTCATGATGGCATTGGCGAGCTCTTTTGGTTTTGCAGAGATGATCAATGCAGATTTGAGTTCATCAAGACCTACAATGACGAGATCGATCATTTTAAAAGCGACGATATAGGTCATTAGGGATTGGAGCGCAATATGCCAATCCTTAAATATCCAGCCGTAAGCCACAAAAATAAAGACGTTAATAAACAAAACGACTTGCCCGACGGTGAATCCCTTTTTTCGATTAATGATAATTGCTAAAATTTCTGTTCCGTCAAGACACCCTCCATGGCGGATGATCAGTCCAACGCCGATACCCAAAATAGCACCGCCAAAGACGATGATTTCAAGAGGATCGCCTGTGAAATGGGGGACAGATTGTAGCGCCAATAGAAATCCAGCAAAGGCTATAAGCGCAAAGAGCATGTGGATTACGAAGCTGCGTCGGATATAGGCAAAAGCGAGATAGACAAAGGGAATATTCAAGAGGATGATTGCGTAAGAAAGGTAAGAATCTCCATAAAGACGTGCTAAAATTAGAGCCACGCCGATAACGCCTCCGTCAATTAGCGCATTGGGAACTAGGAAAATACGGATGGCTGCAGCTGCTAAAAAAGCGCCGATAATTAACCAAAGAAATGTGGCGGTGTGATGAAGAACACTTTTTAGGGTATGTTGTTTTTTTACAGGCATAGGTAGTCCTCAGATTAACTGCGTATATTAAAGTAAAATGGAAATTATTTATAGAAAAATGATTTTAATAAAAAAATATGCGCACTTTTGTTAAAAAATGCGCGGGAGACGGGGCTCGAACCCGCAACCTCCGCCGTGACAGGGCGGCGCTCTAACCAATTGAACTACTCCCGCATCGAATAAAAGTCTTGGGCGCAAAAGGACTCGAACCTATGACCACCTGTGTGTAAGACAGGAGCTCTACCAACTGAGCTATACGCCCCAACTGCAAATAAACGAAGTGCTAAGCTTAAAGCGTTAAAGGGTTTTTCACAAGAGAAAATTTTAAGATAGACCTCCAAATCAAAAAGATTTAAATTTTTATCCAAAAGAAGGTAATCCTATGTCTCGGTTGTTGGCTTGCCTTCTAGGCATTTTTCTAATAGGGTGTTCTCCCCATTCGACGGAGGACTTTCAGCTTGAAGGGGAGGTGTGCTGTCGGCGGCTCATCAAGGATTTACAGAAAATTGAAAATCACGACCAGCTTTTAAGGGCAGAAGGGATACTAAAAAAACATTTTGAAAAATTGGTCGACTTAATGATCGAGGCTAGAGTTTATCAGCAAAAGCATCTGGATGAAATGGCTTTGGGGGCCGTCGCATATCCGATGAGTGAGCCTCTGAAAGAGGCTCTAAGGCGCATTTATACTATAGAAGGAGGACGGGAATTGGTTGAAAAGACGCAACACGAGGCGTTAGTTAGGCTCGATGCTTGCGAAAAGGCGATTACCAAGAAAATAAACGGTCAAAATCTGCTTTAGACTTTTCTAAGAAAACATGATCAGTCAATTCGCTTGCATGGATAGGAACTGCCGTTGCATATCCTTGTTGCAATAGGGCAACATCACTGTCCTCATGTTCGTCGTGATCTTTCCATTTCCCTCCTAGCCAATAATAAGAGTGTCCTTCTGGGTGGACCCGCTCTTGAGGGTTTTCTGTCCAGTAGCCCATTCCCTGACGTGCCATCTTAATCCCTTTAATTTCTGGGGTATTTGGAAAGTTTACATTAAGGAGAGTTCCTTTAGGTAGGGGGTTGTTAAGTAAATGCTTGACGATTGGGGTGATGTGTTGTTGGGTGATTTGATAATCTGGATTCGCAAAGTCTACGCAAGAAAAGGCGATACCGGGAACGTTGCGTAAGATCCCTTCGATGACACCGCCAACAGTTCCACTATAAAGAACGCTTCTGCCTGAATTAGCGCCACGGTTGATTCCGGAGACAATGAGGTCGGGCGTCTCTTTAAGGACGACGCTTAAGCCCATGCGAATGCAGTCTGCAGGGGTTCCGGTCACTTTCCATGCAGAGGTTCCTCTTTCCCATTTGACATCCTGAAGAATTAAAGGGCTGTGAATTGTGATTCCAAGTCCCGCGCCCGATTTTTCAGAGGCAGGAGCTACGATGGTCACATCTGCAAAATCGGTGAGAGCTTCCCATAGGTGTCGCAATCCAGGAGCTGAAATCCCATCGTCGTTGGTAAGAAGAATGCGAGGCTTGTGAGTCATATATGAGCCTTGAATAAAATGATTGTCCCACATCATAGCTCATGGAGGGAATATAGGGAATGGATTAAAAAAGGTTTTAATCCGCAGCTATTTGAGCCTGTCTTTCTCGAGTTGCATAGGAAACAAAAAGGATAAGGACAAAGCTTGTGATGAAAGCAGGTAACATGGAGGGAATGGCAAGAGGAATGAACGTATTGATATAGGGCCACGTCCCGGCGATGATTCCCCCAGAGAGGATTCCGCTCCATGCTCCATATTTATTAATTGTTTTTGAATAAAGAGATAAGAGAAGAAGGGGGCCAAATGCAGATCCAAGACCCGACCATGCGTAAAGAACAAGAGAATAAATCGTACTTACCTTTCCAAAAGCGATAATGTAGGCGATGAGGGCCACGAAAATCACGCCCAGACGCGATATTAAAAGCAGTTCTTGAGAAGAGGCTTTTTTGCGAAAAATTCTTTTATAAAAGTCTTCCGTTAAGCTGGATGAAAGAACCAATACTTGAGAGCTCATTGCATTAATTGTTGCTGCTAAGACGGCGCATAGGATGAATCCGATTAAAAAAGGTGAAAAGGATTGACGGACGATTTGAATAAAGACTTGCTCTGGATCTGCTAAGCCATTTTGAAAAAAAGCAATCGCAACGAGTCCTACGAGTGTTGCTGCGCTTAAAGAGAGAACCATCCAAGTCATTCCAATCCATTTAGATTTGGAAATTTCGTGAATATTGCGGATGCCCATAAATTTTGTGATGATATGAGGTTGTCCAAAATAGCCAAGTCCCCAGCCAGCTGTCATCGAGATTATTTGGAAAAGGGTCATTCCGCTAAAGTCGGGAAACAAAGAAGAAGAGAATTTATGCAAGCTGATCGCTTGGGCTATGCCTGTCCAGCCCCCTACCTGAGGAAGGAGGTAAAAAGGGACGAAAATGATCACGCACATTAAAAAAATCCCTTGGAAGAGATCGATCCAGGCCAAAGTGATATACCCGCCTGTAAAAACGTAAGGGACGACAATGGCGATTCCGATTAAAATGCCAGTGTAGTAATCAAGTCCAAATAACGTTTCGAAAAGCAGTCCTAAGCCCACAAGCCCAGAAGAAATGTAAATCGTATAGAAAAATAGAGACATGATCGCCGTAAAGACGCGAATTAAGCCGGATGTATCGGCAAGCCGACTTTCAAAAAAAGAGGAGAAGGTGAGGCTGTTGTATTGTTCTGTTGCGACTCGAATTCTTGGAGCGATCAGTTGCCAGTTAAGGAACATGAAAAGAATGAGCCCAATTGCTGTCCAAGCATTGAAGATGCCCCCTGTAAAAATCACAGCAGGATAACCCATGAATAACCAGCTACTCATGTCGCTTGCGTGGGCGGCTAGTGCAGTTAGCCAATAGTTCAAAGAACGGCTACCAATCATAAAGTCTGCTGCAGACATGTGTTTGCGATAGGCTTTAATTCCAATGAACAAGACGATGGAGAAGTAAAGAAGAACTGCTAGTAATTCATAAAGAGCCATATTTATTCCGATGTAACCCGAAAATTGAGTTTTATAATAATTCTTCAAAAAAGGCTATGGTTTTTTGCATGCGGCGGTTCTTGTATCTCTTGCGGCGGCTTTGTGAGAGCCATAAAGTAGGGATGCTTGAGAGAGATTCTCTTTAGCATTAGGAAAAAGTTCCTCAATGTGATTGAGTAGCTCTTGAGTTTTTTTGCGCATGGAATCTTGGCCTACAGGACATTGGCAGACAACTCTAGAAAAGCCATACATTTTTGCAAATGCTTTGATCTTCTCTTCTGGAACGTAGATCAGGGGACGGATAATTGTGATCCCATAGTCATGCATCGGGACTTTAGCGAGGTTTGCTGCAAATTCTGCTTTATGAAGTAAGTTCATCAGAAGCGTTTGGATGCTATCGTCTCGATGGTGACCAAAGGCGATTGTTTCGGCCCCAACACTTTTTGCCGCATTGAAAATAAGCCGACGCCTCTCTCTTGAGCAGCTGTAGCATTCTAGCGTCTCCCGTTTTTGCGTAGATTCGCAGCAGATTAAATTGACAGATAGCTCATGACAGATTTCCTTTAAAAAGCCTTCCGTTACACCGGCTCCACAAGAAAAATCTCCTCCCACATGGATCGCATGGAGTTCACAGTCGGGAAAGCCCCTTCCTAAAATTGCCTTGAGTAGAAAAAGAAGCGTGAGGCTGTCTTTTCCTCCGCTGAGAGCGATAGCTAGCGTTTTGACCCCATCCAGTAAGTTGAAAGTATAGAGGGCTTTGCGGCACATGCTTTCGAGCTGGCGCCCGAGCTCTGTCCAAGGAGGTCTAGCGATTGGGGTCTGGAGATAAAGCGGCAGATTCATTTTTAAACTATTTTATTTGTTTTCCTGGGGCGCCTATGGATTTTAGCTTTCTCTAGCAATACGCACAAGAGCGTTTCTTGAAATTTAACTCGACTTGATCGGGTTTGTTGCTGTATGTTATTAAGGGACAGGGCATAAATAAATGCTGCATTTTCGGCCGAGAGTGTAGCAGTTGTTTTTGCTAAGTCCCTAAGTATCATTCGAGGTAATATGACAGAGTCGAAGGTAGGACGCAATGATCCCTGTCCTTGTGGATCCGGAAAGAAGCACAAAAAATGCTGTGAAGGTAAGGTTGTTTCTAAGAAGTTTAAGGCGGAGGTATTGTCAAATACTCCAGTTCAGCCTCAAATAACGCAGGAGACGGCAAGGGTTTCGAATCTTTTTTTTCGTAAAGAGGCCTCTCCTAAACCTCCAGAGGAGCCTAAAAATCCCGTTTTATAATTCAGTTGAATGTAAATACTCAAATTTGATATAACGTTCAATCACTTTGCTGGCATAGCTCAATGGTAGAGCATCCGCCTTGTAAGCGGACGGTTGAGGGTTCAAGTCCTTTTGCCAGCATTCTCCTTTGCCTTTCATTTTTTTTCGGGGGTGTCGCATAGCGGCAATTGCGGGGGACTGTAAATCCCCTACCTTCGGGTTTCGTGTGTTCGAGTCACACCGCCCCCATTTTTTATAGATCAATTCGCTTCAGAAATTAGTCCAAAAAGTGATGCTTCCCAAATTTATCCCAGGACGCGAGAAAACTCGGTCCTTCAGGGCCGGGATGAATCGCGCCCGTAAGCCTGAGGAGACTCTTGCTTTTCGATATGCGTTCGGATGACAGCCAAGAGAAGCGCCTCCGTAAGCTCCGGCAAAATAACTCGGAGACAAAAGACGGCTTCCCCATAAAGCATTTCGAACGCTCGGATGCCTTATAAAAACACATGTCCTACCTCTTCTCAAATCATTTGACGGATTCATAGACCGAAGTGTATCATAGTGCCATGTTAGTTCGAAAATCATTTCAATTCAGGCTACACCCTACGAAAAAACAGGCTAGGGCTTTGGAGGGTCAACTAGGCGAGTGCCGATGGCTCTATAATGAACTGCTTGAACAACGTAAGTTGGCCCACGATGAAATGGATGCTTCCCTTTCCAAATACCAACAGAGCATGTTTTTACCTCTTCTCAAGGAGGAGAGGCCTTCGCTTGACGGAGTGCACTCACAAGTATTGCAGGATGTTGTAGATCGTCTCGATAAAGCATTTAAGGCATTTTTCCGAAGGTGTAAGTCAGGTGAAAAACCTGGTTTTCCTCGATTTCGCGGCATGCACAGATATAATAGTTTTTGCTATCCGCAAAGCGGATTTGCCATAGTTGGGAAGGGACTCAAACTTTCAAAAATCGGCCACATCCACATCAAGATGCATCGCCCCATTGAGGGTGAGATCAAAACTTGCACATTGCGCAAAACTGCTTCTGGCGACTGGGATGTATCATTTTCCTGTGAAGTAGAGGTGCAGCCTCTCGCTCCTAAACAAGAATCAATCGGTATCGACGTTGGCTTAACGCATTTTGCTGTTCTATCCAGTGGACAGAAAATTTCCAATCCCCGATTTTTCCGAAAGGGGCAGCAAGCCCTCGCTGCCGCACAAAGAAAGCTCGCTAAGGCTGAAAAGGGATCGAAAGAGCGCCAAAAGAAAGGCAAGGCAGTAGCAAAGATCCACGAAAAAATTTGCAATCAGAGAAAGGATTTTTGTCACAAAGAGTCCAAAAAAATCGTCGATCAATATCAATACATCTGTATAGAAGACCTCAACATCAAAGAAATGGTGGAAGGATCTCATTTAGCAAAAAGCATCATGGATGCCAGTTGGAATCAGTTTCGTCAATTCCTCACCTACAAAGCGGCAGAAGCTGGTAGGAAGTTGGGAGTGGCGAACCCTGCCTATACAACTCAAACATGCAGTCAATGCGGGCGCAGAGAGCGCAAAGCTCTCTCTGAGCGAGATCATTGTTGCACCCAATGTGGGTATAGTACGAATAGGGATCACAACGCGGCACAAAATATTTTGGCCCTCGGATTAGATGGCTTGGGACTTGTCCCTAGAAGCCTCTGCCTTTAGGCAGGGGAGTAATCACCAGAAACTGCTTATATTATCGCTCGGCCTCATAAGTCATCAGCAATTCCCGCTCTAAACAGAAAAACAACCACAAAGAGTACAGAGGACACATGGTTTTGACAAGGGAGCTAAAAATGCATCAGTATCAGGATTTAATCACACTTTTTAACCAGTGTTTCAAGGAAGACTATAATACTCAGCTTGTGAAGGGTGACGATGAGCCAATTTATCTTCCAGCAGACGAAAGTAGACCCTATCATACGCTTTTATTTGCCCGTGGTTTTTTTTCTAGCGCCTTACATGAATGTGCACATTGGTTGGTCGCTGGAGAAAAAAGAAGGCTGCAAGTGGATTTTGGGTATTGGTATGTGCCTGATGGCCGCACAACAGAGCAACAAGCGCTTTTTCAAAGTGCAGAAGTAAAACCTCAAGCGATGGAATGGATTCTCTCTAAGGCTGCAGGATACCCTTTTCGTGTGAGTATTGATAATTTAAGTGGTGAGGAATCGGACCCCAGTGCATTTATCCGCGCCGTCTATAACCAAGTAAAAATATATTGCGATCAAGGTCTTCATCCAAGAGCGACAAGTTTTCGCAATGCACTATGCCTCTTGTACGGGACTCCTTTGAGTCTGCAAATGACTGATTTTGATGTGGAATCCATCTATTAACTCACCTTATCTCAAGCGAGATGAGCTAAGGAAAAGTTGCAAAGTCGAGCTTATTTGAGTTTTTTGTGGATTTCAACTGGCATCAGTATATAATTCTACAGATGTTAAATTCCTAAAAACACGTCCCATTGCTTTTACCATTATTAAAAACAGGATTGCATGACAACAGTCACTAATACAAGTAAAGACCGCGGCACACAAGCGGTCGCATGGACATATCTCAGAATGTTGATAGTTGGGCTCTGTTTGACAGGGATCACCATTATAGTCGCTTCATGGTTTAATAAATTTTATCCCCTTTCAGAAATGTACAAAACGATGTTCGAGTATTCTGGATATGTATGCTGGGTAACCTCTTTAGGGGATAAGGGACTAACCCTTCTGACTTGGGGTGGGACTCGAGCGGAGAGGCTTGATCGAAGGCTGGCTCAACTCGTTTCTTTATTGGGGGTTTTTGCCTTTGTCTTCTCTCGCGAATTAAAGCCGATGTAAGAAATTTTAATCACACCCAACCTTAGGGACTTAGCAAAAATAAATGCTACACTTTCGGCCGAGCGAGATGCCCCATCTGCAGCGCCCGTCTTCTTGGGAATAGAAAAAACTATTCCCTCGTCATCGGTCGCTGCATCTAGGACATCTCGCTCGGC
>CAMAVL010000028.1 GCA_945861735.1 Chlamydia trachomatis | reverse complement strand
CTTCCTGTTCGTCAGGTCAGCATTTTGTGTACGGCTTTCTTCAGATTCCACCTCGCGATGGACACCCTTGCCTTCTCTAACGGTTCTCCTTACTAGAGCCCGTAAGGGACTTTCACCCTCTAGATTAGCGACATACCGGTCGCACGGGGGGTTGTATTCCTTCGATACTACCCCCCCTCTCCGATAATCTCAATCGCGGGCGCTTTCGCGCTAACCCGATCCTAATTTTTAAGCGTGACTGAGCACTAGTCGTTAGGATCTATTTGGATGAGATTAACCCAAAGCTGGTGCTTCCACTCGCGAAACATTTCTCCATTTTCTGTAACAATGGCCGCTTTATACGTTAGAATCCCCTTCGTTTTTTGATAATCCTCATCTAGGCATTTATATGTTGCCCAATCCATCCAATGCTCAATTGGAATCAAAACGCGCGTTGTAGTGTAATCCCAGAAAATGAGATCGAGTTCTACGTGGGGATTCTGTTTTAATAGACTGGACGGCAAGAACCATTGGATGATTAGCATCTGGCCCATCGGGGGATGCTCTTGACGGGGATCCGGAGTACCGACCTGCGTGCTTGAAAGGTAATTCGCATCAATCCAGCGCTGATCGACCGCAATGTAATGTTTTTTACATCCGGTCAAAAAAGCTAAGCTGAGGCAGATGAAAATGGTTAAAAATCGGTGGTGCAAGTTTGCCATGAGTTGGATATAGTAATCTGGGGTGTGGCAAACGCTCGTTCCTCGCGTCTGTCATCGTTAAATTATTCCAGCGCATTTCTGCCTCAAATGTAGCTTGAAAATATAAGACAAAACATCGAACAAAAAAAACGCTGTGACGAACGCGAGGCACGAGCATTTGTCACAGTCCACTATTAAGCCTTTTTTGGAGCTAAATATGCAAGGGGATTCTAAAGAGTCAGTGTGCGGCATCGTCTTTGATAAGGAGCGCGCTTCCGTGCTTTTAATTAAACGTAGAGACATTCCCGTCTGGACACTCCCTGGAGGGGGGCTCGATTCGGGAGAGTCTCCTGAAGAGGGAACGACCCGCGAGCTTGAAGAGGAAACAGGCTGCCAAGTAAAGATTGTGCGCAAAGTCGCGGAATACCTCCCTGTAAACAAAATGACAAGATTCACCCATTTTTTTGAGTGCGAGATTGTAGGTGGCTCTGCGCAAACGGGCGCTGAAACTCAAGGGGTCGGATTCTTTCCGTTAGATGCGCTGCCCTTGCTCCCCCCTCCTTATGCAGATTGGATCAAGGATGCAGCAGCTCAGGAACCTGCTCTTATTCGAAAACACATTATAGGCGTGACTTACTTTGTATTAATTAAGCTACTGATTCAACATCCAATTCTTGTTGGAAGATATATTCTGACAAAATTCGGAATTCATATTAATCAATAACAAAAACATTTAACTGCTTATTAAGATTAGATCTGGGGTGTGACAAACGCTTAGTTCCTTAGCGTCTGTCATCGCGTTTTTTGGAGGCCTCATTTGTGTGGGCGATTTCCGAGCTGTATTTGGCACATATACTGCAGTCGGCCTGAAACTTGGATTTGGACCTGCGCGAAAGCTCCCGCGGATCATCGATCTTAAGTCGCCCCATATTAACAATATGGGGCGACTTAAGATCGACGATCCCCGGGGCTTTGGCGCTCAAAAAAAGTCTTGTCTAATGTGACTTTGTCAAGCTAAGGAACTAAGCGTTTGTCACATCCCAGATTAGATCAATAACAGCGCAAATACGAATGCAAACAAGGAAAAGGATTCTACGATCCCCAGAGCTGCAAAGCATTTGCCGATAATTGCGGGCTGTTTAGCGGACGCTTGGATTCCAGACGCCGCGCACTTTCCTTGATAAATAGAAGAAAAGAGGAGCGCTAAGCCGACTGATAATCCAATTCCAACACCAGCAAGTGGTGAGAGTTTACCTGCATCAATGCTGTTTTTCATCAGCAACATCAACACAAAGCCGTAGATCGACTGAGATGCTGCTAGCGCTGTCATCCCAATAAACTTACCGTGGTTCTCTTCGACGCGGCTCATCACTGCGTGCGATGCCATTCCACCGATTCCGCAGCCAATGGAGCTGCCGATACAGCCAAGACCTAATACTAAAGCGGGTCCTACCATCCCATAATCCATAATTCACTCCTGTTTAGATAAAAATTCTAATCATTTTCTTGCCTTGACAAAGTCACATTAGACAAGACCTTGTCAAGTTACTTGAACTTCAAGCGAATAAGGGGCTTAAATAACCTGCCGCCTCCTTCAAAGGAATAATGATACCATTCGATGAAATTCAAACGCAAGCCATGCACAACAATTGCCATACTGCCTAAAGAAATATTAATGCTGTGGCCTAAAAGAATAATGAGAGCGCCTGCCACAAGCCCAATACCCTCTCCCATATTATTAAAGGTTTCCGCCATCATTGTTCCTGCCAATCCTAACGCATAGAGTCGTAAATAAGATAGAACATCTGAAAAAATCTGAATCACATGGGAGACTTCTCCGATCCCCTTCCATCTTTTTTGAAAAAGAGCTAATAAAATGGCGAGGGTGATCCCTCCATAGATCAATTGAAGTCCGATGGCGGTCCCTGTGTCTTTGTCAACAAGTCCTAAAAAATTGGCAATGGTTGTCGCGTGTAGCAAGAATGGAAAATAAAAATAGCCTCCGATGATAAATGCGATCCAGCCAATCCCTGCTAAGTGACGCCTAACATAGCGCATGAGAGAGAGGCAGATGTGGATAATGCCAACGATTAGGGAAAACTCAAGAAGGATATTATCAGAAAAGGTATGAAGCATCGCATACTTGAGACCATGAGGTCCTTGTTCGATCGCTTGTTCTACAAATTCTTGTCCAGTAGAGCCTGACAAATTGGGAAAACGTGTGATCCAATCCTGATACACATCATCTTTAACTGCGATGTGGTAGTCCGCTTTCTGAATCGCTAGATATTGGAGAGCAGATACTTTAGAAATCCAATTTTGGGGTTGAATTTGAATGCCAAAATAAGAGGCAGTGAGTACGCCCCATACAATGCAGGCGCTCGAGAGAATTGCGCCGAGTTTGATAAGCCTCTTTCCTTGCCCCTTGAGATCGGGAAATTTGTATTTTAAATACAAGACAAATGCTAAAAAGAGGATTCCATATCCCGCATCGGAAACGATCATTGCAGAAAAAAAAGCTAAAAAGAATAGGACCCAACTAGACGGATCTTTATCTGTCGGTGCTGGGACGTCGTAAATCTGAACGAGATCTTCCCCTATGCGCTTTAACCCTGTATTTTCCATTTGAGTGGGAATCCGATCTTTTTCTTCGATGAGAATCGGCTCGCAATGGACTGCCATCCCAACGATTAGAGAGACTAGGGCGGCCACCTTATTGTCTGGGACCCATGCTTCAATTGCAAAAATGGAATCTTCCATTGAATAAGTGACATTTTTTTTCGCTGCGATTAAATGATACTCATTGAGATGCTCGACAAGCTCTTCTTGCAGCACTTCAATATGGCCAGCAAAACCTTTAAGCTCGGCTTCGAGCTGGTGAAGGGACTCTTTAATAAAGCTCAGGTGGGTTTCCAACTCTCCTAAAGGCCGATCGATGCGCATTTCGATCATATCAGGGTATTGAGTGATCTCGGAGTTTACAGCGATAAAATAATCGAGGTCGTATTCTGTTCCGATATAAAACACGGATTCTGGTAGCTCTGCAAGCAATCGTTTAGCGGTCTTTCTGCAAAAGAATTGGATCTCTCTTTTCCCTTCATTCTCGATATAATCAATGTCTTCTAGAGAAAAATCGCCAAAGGGGGCGACTCTAAATACTTCTGCTTCGACGAGCCTTTTTTCCTCGGCTAATTTTCCGACACTGACTTTAAGATCCAAAATTTGCGTCGCAACATCACAGGCGTAATGGTCTTCTACAGGGCCTTCATAGGGCTTTTTAAGGGGAAGCTTGCGCAGGATCTTAATCGCATGCGTTAAGTGCTGCGCCTCGACTGGGAGTTCGAATGGTTTTTTTCCAGAGGGAGCGATGAATTCAATGATCCCTTTTTCTTGCGCTTTAGAAAAAAATGAATCAAGCTCTTCTTTAGCCCCTATCAACAGATACTTTTTGACGTTGATAATCATCGTTTCATCTCCAAATTGCGCAAAAGTATTTTTTTCTTCGCAACTTTTGCTTGAGAGACCGCGGCTAGCTGCTGATCTCCTAAAAAGATTTTAATCTTTTTGATATTTCCTTGCGTGCGCGGGATCAAAATTTTCTCAAATAGATTGACGCGGATGGAAACATCTCGGAGCTCTTTTTCTAATAACCGTTTTTTCTCTTCTGCAATTTTGATCTTTTCTCTGGTAATGATCAATTGCTTAACGCCTTCGATTGCGGACTCAAACCAAAGAGGCGTATCAAAAAGAGCATAGACAGCGGGTTCAAAAATGACTTTTTTAAGGGCCGGAATATCAACGCCTGCGATATTTTCAATCTCTGTTTCTAAACGGTGTATTTTCACTGCTGAAAAAAATTCGGGAGCGCTCCGATCGGTAAATAAGGGGCTATACTCTCCAACTTTTTCCTGTGCTGCAGAAAACTGAAGGCTCAATTGCTCGATTTCTGCTTGAGCTTGAAGGACCTCGACTTGCAACAGTATTTTTTTAAGTTGCAAAGTAGGGAGATACTTGTTCAAGCGCTCAAACTTGACCTGCTGAGCTCTTAGCTCTGTTTTAGTGAACTTAATTTCTGCCACAGTTTTTTAAGACCCCTTAGGGATTGTAAGGAACTAAATTTTACAGTTATACCCAACTCGGTCATGAACTTGGATTTGGACCTGCGCGAAAGCTCCCGCGGATCATCGATCTTAAGTCGCCCCATATTAACAATATGGGGCGACTTAAGATCGACGATCCCCGGGGCTTTCGCGCGGTCCAAATTCCAAGTTGCTGACCGAGTTGGGTATATACTCGTTACAGCTGAATCTGAGAATTTTGACGGCGTCGGCTTTGCATCAAAACTTTAGTCTTCGCTTAGAGCCTTACCTACCGGCAATGGTCGCTCGTTCCAGACAAAAAATTTTGAGCAGCCTCCTTGTCAAAAATCCTCAGATTCAACTGTAACGAGTATGGGAGAAAAACGGTTCAGCTTTTAAGTATTTTTCCGCAGCAGGGGGTTTTTCTACCCCTGCAAGGGAAAATCCTCAATAGATGAATCGATTTTTCCCTAAAGAACTGTAAAATTTATTTCCTTACAGTCCCTTAGGCCAATATTTATTGGTAAGCGCTTGCTTGATTCCCACTTCATGAGACTCAAAACACTCCGCTAATGTCTTCCATCCAAGATCAAGCGCATCTTCCAAGACAAGATTGACATGCAAGTCCATCATCCGCTCTTCAAATAGAATAGAAAATTGAAGGAGTTTTTCATCCCATCGGGAGAGCTTAAATCCCATGCTTTTGCGCTCTTTTGCTTTTTTAGAATCGGCATAAAGTCGGATCTGGGCATTCGCAACATCTCCATGATCTTCTCGTGTGACTTTTCCAATAACTTGCTGCTTGAGCCTGGATAAAGAGCCGAAGGGATCGATCCCTCCACCGTGTAAATAGAACTGCCCTTCGGTGATGTATCCGGTGTTATCTGGAACGGGATGGGTCACATCGCCCCCTGGCATGGTCGTTACAGAAATAATGGTAATCGAACCACTTCCATCGATATCCACAGCTTTTTCATAGCGAGATGCTAAGTCTGAATAGAGAGATCCTGGATAGCCTCGGTTAGAGGGCACCTGATCCATCGTAATCATGATCTCTTTAATCGAATCTGCAAAAGCTGTCATATCTGTTAATAGAACGAGAACATCCTTATTATCAATTGCAAATTGCTCTGCACACGCTAATACCATATCGGGAACCAGAATGCACTCAACAGCTGGATCGGTTGCTTTATGAATAAACATAATGGTTTTATTCAGCGACCCTGATTTTTCTGCATTCTCAATAAAAGCGTAATAATCGTCAAAACGCAATCCCATTCCACCGATAATGACAACATCGGCATCGGTCTGATTGGCAATCCGCATCAAAAGAGCATTATAAGGCTCCCCTGCAATGGAAAAGATAGGGATCTTTTGAGATTTGACTAAGCAATTGAACACATCGATCATGGGGATATTTGTGCGGACCAATTCATGCGGAACAATACGTCTTACGGGATTAAAAGAGGGGGATCCAATATCAATTGGCTCGCCCATGATTGCAGGGCCATTATCAATTGGCTCTCCAGCTCCATTTAAACGTCTTCCATAAAGAGCGTCACTGCATGTTGCTTGCATCGAGCGATTGAGGAATGTGACTTTATCATTGGTGCTAATGCCTCGCGTATTTTCGAAGCATTGCAATGTGACGAGATCTCCATCAATGCGCAAAACGGAGGCGTAGGTGCTTCGTCCATTTTGTTTTTGCAAACGCGCGAGCTCTCCAAGAGAAACCCCTTGGGCGATCACTGTAATTAAATTACCGCGCATATCGACAATTCTATCGTAGATCTTCTTCATTTTTACCCTCTATGCACAAGTTCTGCGTGTCCCTTTTTGGAGGCCCCTTGAATTTTGTCTTGGATCCATTCCAATACTTCGTTGTATCTGGCAGATTTAAAGGGCATGAAATTCATGTTTTTGAGTTCATTTTGTAATTCCAAGAAAAACGAACGGGCTAAATCTTGGGAGTCAAACGAGATGGACGCATCAAAGATCTCATTAACAAGCTTAAACAGTGTAATCTGTCTATCTAATGGACAATAGGCATCTTCTTTATCAAATGCGTTTTGCTGTAAATAACAAAACTCAAAGAGTTCTGACTTTAAAAAAACGATCATATCGGCAATTGACACTCCTTCTTCACCGACCACTTCCATCCGCTTGCCAATCTCATCTCCTTCTCGGACAATTTTAGCAGCGCGTTTCACCATTTTCCCCCAGCCAGAAACATGGGATTCAATCTCTAAGCTGACGCAGTCGATGTATTTACTCCATGAGATCAACGGATCAACCGCAGGATATCTGCGCGCATCGGACCTGGCTCTTGAGAGTCCGTGGAATGCTCCGACAACAGAGAGGGTCGCTTGGGTAACAGGCTCCTCAAAATTTCCACCTGCTGGAGACACAGTGCCCCCAATTGTCAATGAACCCACCTTCCCATTGCGCAATATTGCAATTCCAGAGCGTTCGTAAAAGGCCGCAATGCGCGATGCTAAATAGGCAGGAAAAGCCTCTTCTCCTGGAATTTCTTCCAATCGACCGGACATCTCTCGCATTGCCTGAGCCCATCTTGAAGTAGAGTCAGCGAGAAGAAGAACATCGAGTCCCATCTGTCGATAGTATTCAGCAATGGTAGCTCCCATATAAATGGAGGCTTCTCTAGCGGCAACGGGCATCGATGAGGTATTACAGATAATTACCGTGCGATTCATCAAGGCTTCATTCGTATGTGGGTCTGTAAGGTGAGGGAAGCTACGCAACACTTCAACCACTTCTCCAGCGCGCTCTCCACAAGCGACGACAACGACGATATCGACAGAGGAGTACTTGGACAAGTGGTGTTGTAGAACCGTTTTTCCAGCACCAAAAGGACCTGGAGAGCAAAAGGCGCCCCCCTTTAAAATAGGAAACTGGGTATCGATAATGCGCAGACCCGTATCCATCATTTTAGTGGCTTTTCCTCTTTCTCCCTCAAACAGCGGCATTTTTACGGGCCACTTTTGCAACATGGAGAAGAGATGTTCATTTCCCTTTTCATCAACACCTCTTGCGACGACAGTTTCAATGTTGTAAGAGCCGGCTTTAATGACCCAATTAATTTTATACCGTTCAAAATGAGTAAAAGGAACCATGATCTGGTGCTGAAAGCGCCCTTCCATTGTATAACCCAAGCTATCACCTCGAGTCAGATTATCCCCAACCAGACATGTCGGGTGAAAATCCCAGTGCTTCGCACGGTCTAAAGGGGGAAGATACACCCCACGTGTTAAAAAAAGACCCGTTGCATCGGCCATTTTTTCAAGGGGGTTTTGTAAGCCATCGACGACGACACTTAACAAACCAGGACCTAATTCAGCCTCTAAAAGATGGGAACTAAATTCAACAGATGTGTTGAGTCGAACGCCTTTGGTGTCTTCAAAGACTTGAATTTTAGCCACGTTACCCACAATCTCGATCACTTCCGACTTCAGAAAAACATCCCCGCTGAGATGAACCATACAAATTTCACCCTGACGGATATTCCCTTCATATTCGACATGCAACAGATTGCCAAAGGCTTTGACAACTTTTCCCTTCGCAGTTATTTTACTCATCATTAACCTGCTTTAAAAGTATCTAAAATCATTTTGCCCTTTTCCCGGTTGAGCTCTAGCCCATATTCGATGATCATCAATTGTGCCATATAGGCTAAAATACGATCGATCGAGAATACAGCGCCCTCTATCATTTCTTCAATTTCCTTAAAGCGATACTCTGCCAAAACCTTATACTCTTTCCATGGATCCAAATAACACGACGCTATGAGCTCTTTGACCTCTGCATATTCTATAGGAGGATCGTATTGCTCTGAATCTTTTTGCGCTAAAATGTGAGCCACTAATGGGTCAGTAAAATCTTCAAATTGAAGCTCTTTAATCGGATCGCGCCCCAATTGCTTGCTTCTTAAAGCGAGAAGAACAAGACGCAGTTCCCTTTCAAAAGTAAAATATTTCTTTAAGAACCCTTCGCTTTGCGCAATTTCTTCCACAAAAAAGAGGGATAGCAACCCCGAAAAGTTTTTGATCCGATCACTTGCATTTTCAAATTGCCCTAGAAAATCAAACACATAATCCGGAAAGACATCTTGGATGAGAATCGCCTCATCGAGCTCTTTTTCATTTAAATTACCACGAGGATCGATTGCCTCTTCCTGCAAGAGAACGCGAATATTATTAATATCTGTAAAACGCATGAGGGATTGAGCTGTCAAATAGTCTGCTTTTGACAAATTAAGCTCTAAGTTTTTTTTCAAGTCCTCAAATGTGACCTCAGGTAACTCTCCGATGCTAAGAGGAGGAAGAGAAGCTGCCAGAAAATAATAATTTCCCAAAACGGTATCAATCCCCTTTTTTACCAAATAATAACTCTCGAAAATCCTTTCTTACATAGATAGAAACGATCTCTTTTAGCGCCCCCGCTGAAATATCGAGCGTGATGTTTTCTTTGTGGAGTTTAATCTGAATGCCTCCATCGATCGAGCCAATCAAGACACTTTTTTCAGCTAATCTAGCCATGATCTCTTGCCCTAAAAGCACATTAATGGACCTGGCCGAAACAACAGTCGGCACATAGACGCTTAATTGAGCATCTATCCCATCTTTTTCCAAAGCCTTGACAACAGCTCCAATTAACAGAGCAATCACATTCGGATCTTGTGTATGCTTAGATAAAACCTGAAGAAGCTGCCGATTGAAGAGTTTTTCTTCAATATTTTGCCTTAGCAATTCTAGAGCTTGCTTGCACGCTTGAGCAATGGAGGACTCAAAAATTTTCCGCTCTCTTTCCATGTTCTGGCGCGCTTCAATTTCCATTTTCTCTATCGAACGCCGGGCTTCTAAGATCATTTCATCTGCAACTTTATGAGCTTGCTGGATCAACTCTTCTGCTTCTACTTGAGCAGGCTCGAGCGTTTCCCGTCTCAATACATCACAAATTTTTTTGACTTTATCTTTTCCAGTCTCTATTCCTTTCATGCAATACCATCGTTTCAGGTTTCTTTATGTATATTGCCAGATTAAGGTTATTTTTCAATCCATTTTCACATTTTAACTCGACTTTATAACTTTTTCTGAGCTCATCTCGCTTGAGATGAGCTCAGAAAAAGTTGCAAAGTCGAGTTTAACCCAAGTTCAGCAAATGTAGTTTTGGGTTTTTAGCATCTTTTTGTTCCTATGCGACTTACGGAAAATAGGGCGGCATTATCAAGCCTACCCCATTTTCCGTAAGTCGCACAGGATCAAAAATCTGCTAAAAACCCAAAACTACATTTGCTGAACTTGGGTTAAGAAAAAAATTGCGTGAAACTCTTTTTTTTGACATAAAGTATATTTATCACTTTTCTTAAGAGGCTTAATTTTTTATGAATAAAATCGTTGCTGCTTGTCTTTGCTGTTCGATGATATGCATGACCTCCCCTGTGCTTCCTCAAGAGGATATCAACCAATATAGAGATGCTACTGACGATCTTTGGCGCAAAGGCACTGGAGCTGAAGATGGAGCGTTTACAGCGACCGCTGCCTCCATGTTAGGTTGGGGCGTTGCGCTAACTGCCGCCATTGCCATTTTAGTCTGTATTCTGCCTCAAAGCGGCACTACGGCCCACTCTGATTGAACCTTAAGATATTTAGAAATGTCTTATGTTTGACTTTAGGATTAATTACTGCAATCCACGGGACTGCTCCAGAGCCCCTCTGCTATTTTGCGCCACCGATTGGGTGGGAAATCACCGATCCCACTACCCTATCGCAAAGCGTTCAGATCTCCTTCTTTAAAAAACAACAAGGCTATTGCCCCTCCATCAACCTCGCTATCGAAAAAACAGACGCCTCTCAAAGCGAATACCTCGACGCCGTTAAAAGCATTCATAAACGGGACCGAACAAAGTGCTGGAGGCTCCTCGGAAAGGTCGATACAGCAGCCGGAACAGCCCAACTCACAGAGATTGATATGTCGACAAAGTGGGGTCCAGCGCGCCTACTCCAAATGATCCTAGTGAAAGACGGCTACGCCTACATTCTGACGGCTTCAGCTCTTAAGAAAGAGACCGCAAGGTATTACAAAGAGTTCCAAGACGCCTTTAGCTCCTTACACATTACAAAACATTTAATCGGTGAGATAACCGATCTTGAAAAACGAACCTCTTTAGAACTAAAAAAAGAACAATTTCTCTCTATTTGGAAGGAAAAATCTAAACCCGATCAAGAAAAAGAATGGATCTCCTTTAGAAATTTCGTTCTTGAAAATTTTTCCGACATGGGAGCATACTGGCAAATTCTCTTTTTAAAATCGATATACCTTAAAATGGAAAACCCCAATGAAAAAAACACTTATTTCCTGCCTGACGATCATAGCGATGCTCTCAAGCCCTCTCTTACATGCGAGCGATCTGCCGACAACAACGGAGCAGACAACTTCGACTGATGAAGGAACAGCTGTTGAGCCGCTTCCCTCAGCTGATGAAGGAACCGAAGTTAGCCCAGGCTCATCAGAAAATGAAAGAACGGCTCGAAGAAAATTTTGGCAAGCCATCATTATTGCAACAGTTGCCGTTGCGATTGCCGTTTCCGCGCTCATTCTTGTCGCTTCCAACCAAGGAAAGAAAGGTAAGTGATTGCCCGTTTTATCCCCCTACTATTTCTCTTTTGCGCCTTAACCAGCTGCCATCACCCGGAGCGCTGGGCACTTGATCAGATGGATGGGGGTGATCACAACGCCTCTTCTAAACTCACCTACTATACAAAAGACAAAGTCCACGGAATGGATCTCGAGCTGATCTCTACCCAAGAGAGCCTAAAAGCCTATTTAACAGTCCATTCCACTCCACCTAAGCCTCATAAAGGCGATGAAAAAAAACGGATAGTCGAGCTCGATATTTCCGGAGAAAAACAACTCTTTGAAGCCTACTGCCATGAAGGAGGCCAACGGATCTGTCTTCCAGAGAACATAACTACCCTGATAGTCGAAACTCTTTCCAAAAACCTCTCCCTCAAAATTCGAGTTCCAGGATATGCAACCACTATTCATCCGGAAGGCTTTGAAAATCAATTTGCCAAAACGGCACAATCCCCTCTTTTCAAAAACCCTTTCCATCTTCCCTTTTAACTGATATGATCCGGCATAAACACTAACCTCAAGGGATCCCCATGAATAAGCTCGATCAACTTAAAAAAATGACAACAATCGTCTCCGACACAGGGGAATTTGAAGAAATCAAACAATACCGTCCGACAGATGCCACAACAAACCCTTCCCTCATTCTAGCTGCTGCGACAAAGCCCGAATACCAATTCCTCATCGAAGAAGCCATCCAGCATGGGAAAAAAAACGACTCCAACAAAAAAGAAATACTCGACCTGATCCTCGATAAGGTTTTCGTTAACTTTGGGATTGAGATCCTTAAAATTGTTCCAGGCAGAGTTTCCACAGAAGTCGACGCTAGACTCTCCTTTGATGTTGATGCT
The DNA here is from genome assembly GCA_945861735.1 of Chlamydia trachomatis. Classification (GTDB taxonomy): domain Bacteria; phylum Chlamydiota; class Chlamydiia; order Chlamydiales; family Rhabdochlamydiaceae; genus CAMAVL01. The sequence continues at coordinate 2,559 of CAMAVL010000028.1, read as the reverse complement.
AGCTTAAAAAAAGCGAGATATTTAATTTCCCTCTATGAGGCTGCAGGAATTGAGCGCAAACGCGTTCTCATTAAATTAGCCTCCACTTGGGAAGGGATGAAAACGGCTGAGATTCTCGAAAAAGAAGGCATCCACTGCAATATGACCCTTCTCTTTAGCATGTGCCAAGCCCTCGGTTGCGCTCAAGCTAAAGCCACCCTCATCTCCCCCTTTGTCGGCCGCATTTTAGATTGGTATAAAAAAAGTGAAGGCAAAGCCTCTTACCCTCCAGCAGAAGATCCAGGCGTTGTTTCTGTTACCCAAATTTTTAACTATTACAAAAAAATGGAAATCAAGACACAGATCATGGGAGCTAGCTTTCGCAATATCGATGAGATCTTAGAACTCTCAGGCTGCGATCTACTCACCATCGCGCCTAAATTGCTTGAAGAGCTTCAAAAAGCAGAAGGACCCGTATCTCGCAAACTCGATCCGGAAGTGGCTAAAAAATTAAATATCGAGAAAATTGATCTCGATGAAAAAACCTTCCGCTGGATGCTCTGCGAAGATGCAATGGCAACAGATAAGCTCCATGAGGGGATCCGCAACTTCAGCAAAGATATCGTTAAACTTGAGAAGCTTTTAGCTCAAAGGGTATAAATTAGTTGCGATAGTACTGAAGCCGCTCATCCAAAGTTGCTCGAATTTCTTCTGCCAACTCTAACTTGACAAAGTCACATTAGACAAGACTTTTTTTGAGCGTCAAAGCTCCCGGGGTTCGAAGATCGCAAATATCGAGTAGGAGGGAGCCTTTCAGCTCCCGGCCTCTCACACCACCGTACGTACGGAACCGTATACGGCGGTTCATGATCACTATGACCTAGCATGTACTATGTCCTTCATAGAAATATATCCCATCATTTCGATCACCCTATTCGATACAGCCTTGTGCATACTATAGGTCTTGGCCATTCTCCAAGGCCCTTTACTACTGTAAGCTCCTTTTTTGGCTGTATGTTCTTTGATCCCAAGTGTTGTTAAACGTTTATATCGAGTTCGGGGTTTCTTCCACTGCCTCCAGAGAGCACCCCGTATCTTACGTCTAATCCACCCATCCAGACTCCCGAAAACACCTCGTTCTTCTGCTAAACCAAAATAGTTGGCCCATCCTCTAGTGATTGGTATGATTTGTTTTTGAATGACATTCTTTAAATCACCGCCTCTCATTCTTTTAGAGAGACCTCTTATTTTGTCTTTTAAGCGTTTAATCCGGCTTTCGTGAACTGCAATCCGACCGGGTTCTTTTCCCTTTGTAAAGGTGAAGCCTAGAAACTTTCGATTCCAGGGATTATCCACCGCGCTCTTTTGCTGATTGACTTTGAGTTTGAGTTGCTCAGTTAGAAATCGCACGGATGCTTCCATGACGCGTTGGCCTGCTCTTTCTGACTTAACATAGATATTACAGTCATCTGCGTATCTTGCAAACCGCAGTCCTCTCTTCTCAAGTTCTCTGTCAAAATCATCCAGCATGATGTTGGATAATAACGGGGAGAGAGGCCCCCCTTGCGGGGTCCCTTCATCCGTTTCTTTTACAAGGCCATTCTCCATAACTCCCGCTTGAAGAAACCTTCTAATCAGGAGAAGAATTTTCTTGTCCTTTACTCGTCTTGCCACTCTCGCCATTAACATATCGTGATTAACTTTATCGAAGAACTTTTCCAGATCTATATCCACTACCCATTCGCATCCCCCTTGGATGTATGTTTGGGCTTGTAGTACAGCCTGGTGAGCGCTTCGATTCGGCCTGAACCCGTAACTGTATTGCGAGAATGTGGGATCGAAAATAGATACAATTACTTGATGGATCGCTTGCTGGATAATCCGATCCATAACAGTTGGAATTCCCAATTGCCGAACCCCACTTCCATCTGGTTTCGGAATTTCCACCCGTCTTACTGGGCTTGGGCTGTACTTCCCATCAAGAATTTTCTGTTTAATCTGAGGCCATTGCTTTTGTATGACCTCTTTGATCTCTTCAGTGGTAATATTATCTATGCCAGGAGCTCCTTTGTTGCGTTTTACCGCTTCATAGGCTTTCTGCATATTACTATCACTTACGACGTTTTCTATCGTTGCGATATAAGCGTCGTATTGATTGCTAGGTAGAATAGAGGTTCTCCTCTCTGTCTTGTCAACCTTCGCGCTGTTCGAAAGTGGTACGAGACTCTCTCTCGATTCTTTCGTTTGAGCTTTGGATTGCTCCTCTTTTCTGCGATTATCTGTTGTCATAGAAGTTTGGCTCTGTTCTTTGTTTTCATGTTCGGACCTTCAGTGCATTTCTGCACTTACTATGTCGTCTGCTGACTTCTGCACCTTTCACGGCATCTCTCCGAGACTCCGCTAGCTCCGTCGTTTCCCTTTTTTTTTTGATCGGGTAATAGTCGGGCGTGAATACAGATCTCACCGGGTAATTCGCTCCTCTTTCCTGCTAACCTGTCGCATATACATGGGCTCTTCTGAGTAAGTATTGGACTTCGGGGTATTCCCGCCCCCTCATCCTAGAGCCACTGCCTCGTATGC
>CAMAVL010000027.1 GCA_945861735.1 Chlamydia trachomatis | reverse complement strand
TATACCCAACTCGGTCAGCAACTTGGAATTTGGACCGCGCCAAAGCCCCGGGGATCGTCGATCTTAAGTCGCCCCATATTGTTAATATGGGGCGACTTAAGATCGATGATCCCCGGGAGCTTTCGCGCAGGTCCAAATCCAAGTTCATGACCGAGTTGGGTATAAATAGCATGAAACCCTCGTTTCGACAAACGGGGTCACTTTAAGCTTGGCGCGCGGGAGAGCAAAGACTTCCAGTCCAGCCAGTTGAGGATAACGGTCTTTCCTCAACCGAACTACCATGCACCCCCTGCGCAGCGCCGCCACGCGTTCTGTAACTCACTTAAAACCAAAATTTTATAGAACTCTTGCCGAAAAATGTACAAAGTCGAGGTTACGACACCTGCACACAGCAACTCTTTATTAGAGTTGTAAAATAAGCAGGGGTTCTTATAATAGGGGGGACAAATCCTCGGATTGAGTGTGGTTCTTACTTAGAATAACTTAAGGCATCTTATGTCTGCGTCTTCGACGTCGAGTTTTAGTAGGATTAGAGCTTTTTTGTGGCCCATCCATCGCCACGAACTCAAAAAGTTCTTGCCCATGTTTCTTATCTTCTTTTTCGTCGGCTTCAATTATAGTCTACTGCGCATCACTAAAGATTCCTTTATCGTTACTGCCCCCTCCTCTGGCGCTGAGACCCTCCCCTTTCTAAAAGTATGGGCGATTGTCCCGATGGCTTTACTCTTTACAATGCTCTTTACACGGATTTCCAATCGCTTTTCTCGTGAAAAAGTATTTTACATCTTGATGGGCATCTTCGTTTCCTTCTTTCTCCTCTTCATGTTTGTCCTTTATCCTTTTCAAGAGCATCTCCACCCTCATGAGCTCTGCGACCAGATTCAAAGCTCCCTACCGCTTGGCTGCCAGGGACTTGTCGCCATGTTCCGCAACTGGACATATACTCTTTTTTATGTCATGTCCGAGATGTGGAGCACAATCATTATGAGCGTCCTCGTATGGGGATTTGCCAATGATGTAACCTCGGTTAAGGACGCAAAACGCTTCTATGGACTTCTTGGACTTGCAATTAATTTTTCAGGCATTGCGGCAGGTCAAATGGCCACTACGATGTCTCAACATCATTTTAATGCGCTCTTGCCCTTTGGAGAAAATGCCTGGGACCAATCCGTCTTTCTTTTAACATCGATTATCGTCCTGGCAGGACTCATATGCATGGGCCTTTTCCGCTATCTGCATAATAAAGGTTTTGGTTACAACTCTCCGGCTTATCACGAACAAAACAGCCTAACGCCCCCCATCAAGATGGGCCTACGTAAAAACTTTGCTTATGTCGCTAAATCCAAATACCTCCTTTGCATCGCTTCCATCGTTGTCATGTACAACATCGCCATTAACTTAGTTGAAGTTGTATGGAAAGATCAAATCAATCAACTCTACCCAAACACAGCTGACTTCAATGCCTATATGGGCCAAGTATTAATGAGCATCGGCATTGTAGCAACTGTTAGCAGCATCCTTATCTCCGGTGCTGGGATGTTTCGTAAGCTGAACTGGACGACAAGTGCCATGATCACCCCCCTGATCCTTCTCGTTACTGGAATTGGATTTTTCTTCTTTTTCTTCTTCCAAGATTTAAGTTTTGCAGTATTTGGTACCCTTCTAGGAGCTACACCTCTTGCGATGTGCGTCTTCTTCGGGTCTCTACAGAACTGTTTAGCAAGAGCCTCTAAATACACCCTATTTGATGCGACCAAAGAACTTGCCTTCATCCCTCTTTCCAAAGAGTGCAAACTCAAAGGAAAAGCGGCGATCGATGGCCTTGGATCCCGCATTGGAAAATCAGGCGGATCCACTATCCACCAAGCACTCCTCATGTTCTTCGGAACAATCGCTCTTAGCACTCCATATGTTGCCCTTATCTTCCTCGGAGCTACAGGCATCTGGATGTTTGCTGTCAGTTCATTGGGCAAAAAATTCAATTCTTTAGCCGCCAACCAAGAAGCGATCCCCGATCCTGAACCAGAAGAAGTTTCTGCGCTAGAGCCCGAGCTCGTTGAAGAACCTGCGAATTCCATCTGACAATTCTTTAAATTACAAAAGAAATTAAAATCACAACTTAAATAGCCTTTATTGTTATAATATAATCAAAACAACAAGAGGCTATAATGAATATTATACCATGCGGAACAAACAGGTATTATTGTAATCTTCTAGCTAAAAAGAGGACCCATCCTTTTAGCCGCTCCGAACAGGAACTCCTTCGCCTTTTAACTTCCAAGCCCTCCCATCTCGCCCTGCAACGACCTAGATATACGCCCCTTAAGCCTAAGACTTCATGTACAAGCATCCCAACTCAAGCCGTCACCACCCTGCTCTCAAAAAAAGTTTCTCTATTTGCGCAAGCTGTGAGCTGCGTCACTTCCTGGTTTTTATTGACACGCCCAGATTTTAAAATGACCCATTTATTCAATAAAACAGTTAAGGACTTTTCCTTGTCTTTAAAAGCCCTTCAGCTGCCTAAAAAAATCTTTACGTTTTGCGCAGATGTTGTAGAATTTAAAAACGCCCCTTCATGGACAAAAGTCAACAAATTATTTTTTCAATTCGCCGACCTCTTCATAACAACGATTAAGCTGATCGTTCGAATAGCTCTTTTCCCAGCCAAAATTTTAGGAACGCTTTTAAAGATCAGTGGAGTTGGAGAATTATTAACCTCCATTAATAGCGCATTTGGGAACCTGAAAAAGTTATCCAAAGAGTTTCGCTTAGGAGCTAAAAAAATACTCACCAATGTAATTCATTTAAGTAAGGATTTTGTAAATATTGCATTCGCTGGCCTTAAGCTAGCAGGTGCAGCTATTGCCCCGTGGATTTTGCTTTCCCACACAACAATAATGCTATTTTTTTCTTTCAGTGAACTTTAACTTTTTTTTGAAGTCACTCAGCTCCATGTAGAGCTCAATAAAGGCAAGTAGCCCAAAAAGAATAAAGACACAAAAAAAGTAAGATGGGAACTTGTAGGAAAGAGTTAATCCAACAAGAGAGAAAAACTGCAACACCGTTGTTGCCTTCCCCCAGCGGATCGATTTACACTCATAAGCGCGCCAGTGGCCCGCAAGACTTAAATACACGCCAAATGCACAGAGGAAGAAATCACGCGAGATCATAGCTACCGCTTGCCAGGTTTCTAGCCTTCCTTCAATTAACAGGACACTCAAAGTAAAAAAGACAAAGAACTTGTCCATGGCAGGATCTAAGATCGCTCCAAACCGCGTGACTAAACGCCTCTTACGCGCTAAATACCCATCAATACTATCTGTTAACATGGCTAAAACAATTGCCAGAATGCGGCACTGAACGTTATCCACTAAAAAGAGGAATGCAAGTGGTGCTCTTAAAAAAGATAAGCTATTGGATAGACTTAACATCGTAGGGCCTAACTCTTAGTTTTTTTGCAGAACGCGCCTTTTCCCTCTTCTTATACCAAATAAAAGCAATTAGAGTCACACTGAAAGCTGCAAAAATGAGAAGATTAAACGTTTTTAAGTACTGCCAGAGAACCTGGTAGTTGTTTCCGAGAAGATAACATACGTAGAATGCAGTGGAGCACCAAATAGAACAGGCAACGGCATCCATCAACATGAACTTTGGAAAGCTGACCCGACTCATTCCTGTTGTCATAAAAATGCAATTACGCACCCCAAATGGGATAAATCGTCCAAAAACCAAAGTCCATAGACCATATTTCTCATAAAACCCGCGGATCTTGACGATCCGCTCTTTAGGGAAGAACTTAGAAAAAAATGCGTATCGACTTAATTTGGCTCCCAAAAACCGTCCGACTCCGTAAGAGCACCATGCAGATAAATAACATCCAAATAAAATACTAAAAAATAGATGCCATGTATATTCTGGAACAACCGCAGCTGCCAGAAAAGCGCATAAAACAACGAGAACATCCACGCTAATTGGGATGTTAAAGCCTGCTAAAACAATTGCTCCAAAGACGTACCAATGTGCGTAATGAGCGTTTTTTATAATAATTTCTATAAAAGTTTCCATACCTAGTTTATACCATATTTAAGGAATTAAGGGACTGTGAAATAATAAAATGGACATTTGGGCAGCGCCAAAGCCCCGAGGTTGAACGATCTCAAATGGGGTAGTATACCCAACTCGGTCATGAACTTGGATTTGGACCTGCGCGAAAGCTCCCGCGGATCATCAATCTTAAGTCGCCCCATATTAACAATATGGGGCGACTTAAGATCGACGATCCCCGGGGCTTTGGCGCGGTCCAAATTCCAAGTTGCTGACCGAGTTGGGTATATCTCTTCCAATACTAGCCCCATTTGCGCTATTCGATCCCTGGGAGCTTTGACGCTCAAAAAAAGCCTTGTCTAATGTGACTTTGTCAAGTTACAGTCCCTAAAAGGAGTTCTTATGCCAAAAAATGCGCGCACAATAAAAAGTTCACTTCCCTTAAACCTTCTTTTAATCCTCATCTGCGGATCTCTTCTTGTTTCCCTATACGGAAAACTTACTTTTCCGACCGAACAACTCGTTAAATTGGATTTTTGGGTAAGCATTTTCGAAATGTGTTTAATTGGCCATTTGCTTTACTTCCGCAAAAACTGGAAAATGTGGCTGATCCTAGCGATGGTTTTTTCAAGCTGGGGTGGATATGCTTATTTTTGGTATTCCCTCAATAAGCCCTGCCATTGTTTAGGAACAATGATTGAAATCCCAAATGGAGTTTCCCTTAGCGTTGATGTTGTGTTTTTTATCGCAAGTTTAACGACGTCTTTCCTGCTGGGTGCAAAAAAACAGTGGCTGTACATCAGCCTAGTCCTCTCCTGCCTGCTCTCTTTCCTAGGATTTATGTTCGCCAACTGGGTTTACGAAAACCTTATTCTCTCCCAATAAGGAAAAAATGGGATAGGGCATTTCAGCTCCATTGGATTGAATCGCTTCGTAAACTAGCGTCAAGAGATCCTGCTTGACAATTCGATATTGATCCAAACGGGTCGCCAACGTATAAACATCGATACTAATATCGAGTGAATATTGATTGAGCGCTGTAAAAGACACCAAAACCGGTTGAAGCGAATCGATTTGGGGATGCGCTAAGATCCCGTGCCGAATCTCCTCAATGACTTCTTTGATTTTTGAAAAGTCATCATAGCGAATCCCAATTGTTTCTGCAATATGCCGATGGGTCATCCGAGAAGAATTGACAACCATAACATTCGAGAAAATTGCATTTGGAAGATACACGGAGCGTTTTTCTTTATCGCGTACAGATGTCAGATACCAACCGATCTCCTCAACGTATCCTTCTAAATTCTGACTGCTTAAAATAATATAATCCCCCTCAACAAAAGGGCGCGCAATATAGAGCATCAAACCCCCAAAAAAATTAGCCAGCACATCTTTTCCGGCAAACCCTACCGCCGCAGCGCCAATGCCTCCAAAGGCAATTAAAGGTCCCACGTCCAATCCCCATAATTGCAAAACAATCATTGCCGCAATGAGAATCACAATTAAAGAGAGGATCTTTCCTAAGCCCCGAACAAAAGCAGCATCGATATTTTTTGCATACCGATTCTCTCTTAAAATAAATCGCTGCGCCTCTTTTTTCCAACGGAGTAAAATCCAAGCTAAACAAGAGACAATCGCTGTCGCGCGAAAAGAGCCCAAATATCCATCAAAAAACAAAAACCCAAACCTGCGCCCTAATACCTCGATCACCAATATCCCTCCAAGAACCCATAACATCACGTGAACGGGAAGAAAAAAGATATAATCTAATTTCTCTCTCCAGTCGCTCCGTACAGATAAAGAGCGTTGGCGCACATGGCGAACGACCCTCTTAAATACATAATTCAGCGCAATCAAGACCGAAAGGCCAATGATAATTTCCACAAACCACAAACGATCCACCACTTCTACAAGCTGTGGGGTGGGAAGATTAGAAGATTCTGTTTCCATGAAGGCCCTCGTAAAAAAAACAATTCTCTTTTTAAGATCAGATAGATATAAATAAGTATAACACACAATTTTTTTACACCACAGAGGTTTTCATGCATTTTTATAAAGAGTCTGTCTTTATCTCGGCCATCCGCAGCTTTTGCACATCCTTTGCGATGATTTTAGGAATTTTAGTTGCAGCTACTGTGTCCTTTATGGGCCTCATTTTTCTTTCAGGCTCGGATATGTATCCCCCTAAAAGCGAATTGACAATTGCGCCCGACGCAAATGGAAATCGCAATCTCCTTCCAGGCACGACTCCAGTCATTTTAAGACTCGATATCCATGGAGTGATTGGTCAAGGCGATCTCATTTCAGCAAAAATAGAAAACTCCCTTTTAGACTCTCGAGAGGGCATGTTCGCTCACAGCCGCGTCAAAGCCATCCTCCTTCACATCGACACTCCAGGCGGCACTGTTACGGACTCTGATACAATCTATCGCCTTCTGATGGCCTATAAGCAAAAGTATCAAGTGCCCATTTATGCCTATGTCGATGGATTATGTGCCTCTGGCGGGATGTACATCTCCTGTTCAGCAGATAAAATTTACGCCTCAGAATCGAGCGTAATAGGCTCTGTTGGCGTCATTATGGGGCCAGCATTTAACGTTTCCAAACTCATGGAAACCTATGGAGTTCAATCGCTGACTCTCACTGAAGGTAAAGACAAAGACGCACTCAACCCCTTTAGAGTATGGCAGCCAGGAGAAGATACTTCCCTGCGCAATATCCTAGCCTCTCTCTACGATCGCTTTGTGACTATCGTCACAACAGCTAGACCAAAACTTAACAAAACAAAACTTATCGGAGATTATGGCGCACAAGTCTTCGTGGGCTCCCAAGCAGAAAAGTTTGGCTACATTGATGTCGCAGACAGCAATTATAACACAGCCCTGACAGAGCTCGTATCTGCAGCTAATATTGCAGAAAATCAACCCTACCAAGTAATCCAAATAGCCCCTCCACACCCCTTTTTATCTGACCTAGCTAGCGGTCAATTCAGCTTACTTAACGGAAAAATCACCCACGAATTCAAAATTAACTCTCCCATAAATTCTGAAAACTGTGGTAAGTTCCTGTATCTCTATCAACCTAACTAATGATTCATGAAGACTCTTTACATCGTCGACGCCCTTAACTTCTTGTTTCGGGCGTATTATGCTATCGGCTCCATGAGCAACCCCAAAGGGGAATCTACAGGAGCCTTGTATGGATTTATCCGCTCCATCTATAAATTAATCACCGACTTTTCCCCCGACTACTTCATCGCTGTTTTTGATGGTCCCGACAATAAAAAATCGCGCACCGCTATTTATAGTGAATATAAAAGCCACCGCGCAAAAATGCCAGATGACCTCTTTCCCCAACTCGAAAAAGCCCTCTATTTTTGTGAAATCGCAGGAATCCCCCATCTCTCGATTTCAGGTGTTGAGGCAGATGACGTGATTGGAAGCATTGCAAAATGGGCAGAAACACAAAGCATCGAGGTCCGTTTGTGCTCCAGCGACAAAGATCTCTGTCAGCTCATTACGGATAGCATCAAAATCATCAATCCCCAAAAAGGCAATCTCCTCATTGACCGGAAAAAGACACAAGAGCTCTTTGGTGTGACACCAGAACAAATCATTGACCTGCTCGCTTTAATGGGCGATGCCTCCGATAATATCCCAGGCCTTGAAGGAATTGGCCCCAAAACAGCAGTTGCACTCTTAAACGAATTTGGAACCCTCGAAGAGATCCTTGCTAATCCAGATAAAATTTCCGGAAAAAAGAAGGAGGTGATTCTTCAAGGCAAAGAAATCGCTCGGATCAGTCAACAACTAGCGACCATCCATACCGGCGTCGACTTTCCTAAAAAACTCGAGTTCTTCCACCTTAAAACCCCAGATATTGAAAAAGCCAAAGCATTCTATACCGATGCCCACTTTCTCTCCCTCCTTAAAGAATTATCTACCGAAGAGAAAAAAAGCAAAACAAGCACTTATACTACAGTCGATGATGAAGAATCCTTAGACGCGCTTCTCTCATTATTAAAAAAAGAAAAAGAGCTCTGCATCGACACCGAAACGACCGACGTGCGTCCCATGCGAGCTGCCTTGGTCGGCATTGGCATCGCAATCACTCCAGAAGAGATCTGGTATATCCCCACCAATGGACGTTTAGGCAAAAAACGGATCCTCTCTGCCTTAAAGCCCCTCCTCGAAAACCCCGCCATTAGCTTCATTGGTCACAACATCAAGTATGACCTACACGTTCTATGCAATGAAGGAATCCATCTCGCCAACATCGCTTTTGACACCATGCTAGCCTCCTATCTCTTAAGTCCACACATCCAAAAACACAACCTCGACGCCCTCTCTCTAGAAAAATTTGGCAAAGTGAAAATCCCAATCGATGCTCTTTTAGGAAAAGGAAAAGCCCTGATCACAATGGATCTCGTCCCCATTGAGAGAGTCTCTGAATACTGCTGCGAAGATGTCGAGTATACCCTCCGCTTAAAACACCTATTCAAAAAAGAACTTGAAAAAGTCAATTTAACACATCTTTTTTCCCAAGTTGAAATCCCCCTCATCCCCATTCTCATGCACATGGAACGAGAGGGTATCTATGTCGATATCGAAAAACTGAAAATCATGTCAGCATCCCTTGCCAAAAAATTGCACCAGCTCGAAAAGCACATCTATGAGATCGCTGGAGAGGAATTTAATATTAATTCTCCAAAACAACTAAGCCTCATCCTGTTTGAAAAACTCCAAATCAAATCCCCTAAAAAAACGACCACAGGCTATTCCACAGCGGCCGATGTTTTAGAATCCCTCCAAGATGAATCTCCCATCATCAAAAAAATCATCGAATACCGCACCCTAGAAAAGCTCCGCTCCACCTACGTCGATTCCCTCCCCGATGAAATCCTCCCCTCGACACAGAGAATCCACTGCACATTTAATCAATCCGTTGCAGCAACAGGCCGCCTCTCCTGTCAAAACCCCAATTTACAAAATATCCCCGTCCGCACAGAAGAGGGAAAAAAAATCCGAGAAGCCTTCAAGCCAGAATCCCCACAATCCAACTTCCTCTCTGCCGACTACTCCCAGATCGAACTCCGCCTTCTAGCCCACCTCTCTAACGATCCAGCTCTTATCCAAGCCTTCTTAGCCGGTGAAGACATCCATGCCTATACTGCATCGCAGGTCTTTGATGTCCCCCTTAAAGATGTAACACCCGAAATGCGCCATCAATCTAAAGCAGTGAATTTCGGCATCCTCTATGGACAACAAGCGTATGGCCTCTCACAACAGCTCGGAATCGATCACAAAAGCGCCAGCCGCTTTATTGAGACCTATTTTGAAAGATACCCCAAAGTCAAAGAATTTTTAACCTTTTGCAAAGAAGAAGCACGCCGGACAGGACACTCCATTACACTCACTGGCAGACTCCGCCCCATCCCTGAAATCCACAATAAAAATCCCTTTATACGCGCTCAAGCTGAACGCCTTGCAGTAAACACCCCATTACAAGGAACCGCTGCCGATCTCATTAAAATGGCGATGATCCAGGTCGATGCCTATCTAAAAAAACACCCCCACCTCGGTAAAATGATCCTTCAAATCCACGATGAACTTATATTTGAAGTCCAAGACGACGCCGTCCATCAGCTCTCCTCCCATGTAAAGGAGATCATGGAAACCACGATCGCGCTGAACGTCCCCCTCATTGTAGATATTTCCATTGGAAAAAATTGGGGAGAATGTTAACTTTGAGAAAAATTGTAGTAACTGGCGGCCTCAGCTCTGGAAAGACCACCGCCTGCAGCATATTTAAAGACCTCGGCGCCTATGTAGTGAACGCTGACACCATTGTCCACCACCTACTCTCACCTGACACAGACTGCGGACAACAAGTGATTCACCTATTGGGCCCTAGCATTATTATCGATCACAAGCTCAACCGGAAGAAAATTGCTGAATCTGTCTTTTCTGATCCGGAAAAATTAAAAAAACTAGAAGACATCCTCCATCCAGCTGTTTTTGAGGAAATTGAAAGGCAATACATATTTCAAAACAACAAAAAACCTAAACCCCCTCTCTTCGTCGCCGAAATACCCCTATTCTATGAAACCACACACTCACACCACTACGACGCCGTTATTTGTGTTACAGCAGACTCTGCCATTTGCCGCAGACGCTTTGCTTCAGAAAAAAACAGGACCTATGCTGAATTCGATAATCGGATGAAGCGACAAATAGACCTACAAGAAAAAGAAACCCAAGCCACCTATGTGATTCAAAACAACGGAAACTTGATCGAGCTCAAAGAGAAAACAAAAAAACTCTATTCATTATTAACATCAACTTAAGGGAGCTTCATTTTCAATGAACCCAGACGAAACAATTCAAGATAACCACGATCCAAAAAATGAAAAACCCATCTCCCCACCTCCTGTAAACACACACTCACAGGCAGAGGTTATTACAAAAATTGCCGACCTTCAGCGGATGAATATCGATCAACTGACCCACTTTGCCAGAAACTCCGGCCTTAAAAATTTAGGTGCCCTTGCAAAATCTCAGGTCGTTTTCGAAGTTGTTAAAATGCTCTCCGAAAGACCCGATCAAGTCCTTGTTGGAGAAGGGGTCCTAGAGGTTCTTCCCGATGGCTTTGGTTTTTTGCGCTCCCCTAACTACAACTATCTACCTTCCGCCGAAGACATTTACGTCTCTCCAGCTCAGATCCGTCGATTTGACCTCAAAAAAGGAGACACCGTCTATGGCACGATCCGCTCTCCTAAAGAAAAAGAAAAATATTTCGCCCTCTTGCGCGTAGATAAAATCAACAACGAACCCCCTGAGAAAGCACGCGATCGGATCCTATTTGAAAATCTCACCCCCCTCTATCCAAGTCAACGCCTGAATATGGAAACGACAAAAGATAAATTACCGACTCGAGTTTTAGACCTCATAACGCCAATTGGTAAAGGACAACGAGCCTTGATCGTCGCTCCCCCACGTTCTGGAAAAACGATCATTATGCAAAGTATTGCAAATGCCATCAGCACGAACCATCCAGAAGTGTTTCTAATCGTTCTTCTCATCGACGAGCGCCCCGAAGAAGTCACTGATATGGCAAGAAGCGTTAAGGGAGAAGTTGTCTCCTCTACCTTTGATGAACCCCCAGAAAGACACGTCCAAATCGCTGAAATGGTCATTGAAAAAGCACGCCGCCTTGTTGAATACGGACACGATGTCGTCATCCTCCTCGACAACCTCACACGTCTTGCAAGAGCCTACAATACCGTTCAACCCCATTCAGGCAAGATCCTCTCCGGTGGTGTCGACGCCAATGCGCTACACAAACCCAAACGCTTCTTTGGTGCAGCCCGCAATATCGAAGAAGGGGGATCCCTCACCATTATCGCAACAGCCCTGATCGATACCGGCTCGCGTATGGACGAAGTGATTTTCGAAGAGTTCAAGGGAACCGGCAACATGGAGCTTGTGCTCGACCGTCGCTTAGCCGAGCGTCGCGTATGGCCGGCCATCGACCTTATGAAGAGCGGAACCCGTAAAGAAGAACTCCTCTACCATCCTGAAGAGCTAGATAAAGTCTACCTCATGCGCCAAGCACTAGCTGACTTAGCGCCCTTAGATGCGATGAACCTCCTTCTTGGACGGCTTAAAAAAACCAATAGCAATGTTGAATTCCTCCTCACAATGAAGGAATAAGCTTTGAATACAAGCGGTGCAGAAGAGATCTTCTGCACCGCTTTTTTATACCTGATAAAACACCCCGGATACACATCTTCTTCTTTCAATATCTCCTTTCCTTAACTTTAATTAGCTCTCTACTTCTCACCTCCTGCCATAAAGAACCACCCCAGGAACAAAAAAAGATCACCCACGTCCGCCTCAACCTAAGCCAAGAGCCTGCAACACTCGATCCTCGAAAGGGCGGCGATATCATTTCCTCTTACATGCACCTCATGCTCTTTGAAGGGCTCGTTCGCTTAAATCCCGACCGCTCCATCATTCCCGCCCAAGCCCAATCGATCACCATTTCCCCTGATGGCACCATCTATACCTTTCATATGCGCGGATCCCTTTGGTCTAATGGGGAGACTGTTACCTCTTTTGATTTTGAAAAGTCCTGGAAAGACATCCTCAATCCCGACTTCCCCTCTCCGAACGCCCACCTCCTCTATCCCATCAAAAATGCAGAAGCTGCTAAAGGAGGCACAGCCCCCTTAAACACCGTTGGCATCCAAGCCCCCGATGCCTCTACCCTCATCATTACCTTAGAGAGACCCACTCCCTACTTTCTCGATCTCATCTCCTTTTGCACCTTCTATCCCGTTAACCAATCCACCGATGAAATGAGCCCCCATTGGGCCTATCAAGCAGGCCCCGATTTCGTTTCCAATGGCCCCTATACACTCCATTCCTGGAAGCACAACGACGAGATCATCCTCATTAAAAATCCAACCTATCGCACAACAGGAAAAGTCATAGCAGATTCCATCCACTTCAGCATGATCAGTAACGAAACGACAGCGCTTAATCTATTTGAAAATCATGAACTCGACATGATCGGACACCCCCTCTCCCCCCTTCCAGTCGATGCACTATCTGATCTCAATAAAAAAGGACTCCTTAAAACGCAAGCGATGGCAGGCTCCACACTCATCGTCTTCAACGTCAATCAAGTCCCCTTCACCAATGCCAATATCCGCAAAGCCTTTTCCTATGCGATCAATCGGGAAGAAATCGTCCAGAATATCACACAATTAGGCGAACAAATCGCAACAAATGCCGTTCCTCCCATTCTCAAAAAACACAACACCTCCTTTTTTCAAGATAACGACATTGCAAAAGCAAAAGAGTTATTAGCACTCGGGTTAACAGAACTTAACATGACCCCATCCGACCTCACCGACCTCACCTATTCCTATAACAGCTCCGAGATCAATCGCAAACTCGCCCAGACAATTCAGCAGCAATGGCTTAAAAATCTAGGAATCCACGTTAAGCTCGCAGCCATCGAACATAAAATCCTCATAAACAACTTAAGCAAACGCTCCTTTACAATGGCCCAAACCACATGGATCGCCCAATATAGCGATCCCTTAAGCATCCTCGAGCGCTTCAAATTCAAAAGTAATATCAAAAATTATGCCGACTGGGAGAATCCCACCTACATTCAACTCCTCGATCAATCCACCTATGAAACGGGAAATACAAGAGATCTCACACTAGAAAAAGCAGAAGCCCTATTTTTAAACGAGATGCCAATCGCCCCCATTTTTCATTGGAACTTTGCCTACATCGTCCAGCCCCACCTCAAAGGAATCGGCGTTGCATCCACTGGAGATATTTACTTTGAAAGTCTCGATGTTCAGCGGTAAAAAGCAGCCTTAAAAACCCAAGCATTTTCGATTAAGACTTAAATAGCTAAAAATAAGCTATTTACAATACTTAAATATCAAATTATTATTTCATGATATGAAAAAACACAAGATTTTCATATCATGAAACAGATAAAACGCCATTTCATGATATGAAATTTACATCTTTTCCTATATCATGAAATGGAAGTTTACAACGAGAGGGAAGCATGCGCTTTGTTGGAAGAAAAAAAGAGCTAGAAATTTTAGAACGCCTGCGTCTAAAAAAATCATCCAGCCTTGCTGTTGTATGGGGAAGAAGAAGAATCGGAAAAAGTACTCTCGTAGAAGAATTCTTAAAAGGCAAAAAATCTTGGAGCTTTTCGGGAATCCCCCCTCTGGAACATAAGACAAATCAAGAGGAAATAGACTATTTTGTTAAGCAAATGTCACGCAATATCGGAATGCCCGAATTAAAAACAAGTGACTGGACTGAAGTTTTTTGGCACATAGGAAATCAAGCACAGAAAGAAAATGATCTCATTATCTTTTTTGATGAAATATCTTGGATGGGATCAAAAGATCCTAATTTTCTTGGTTACTTAAAAACCGAATGGGATAAGACCCTTTCAAAGTGTCCCAGCTTAATCCTCATTCTTTGCGGGTCAGTATCTAATTGGATTGAAGAAAACATCATTAATAGCACCGGATTTTATGGAAGAATTTCGATAAAACTAAAGCTTGAAGAATTGCCTTTAGTGGATTGCAATCAATTTTGGAACGCACAGAAAGATCGAATTAGCGCCTATGAAAAGTTTAAAATCCTAAGTGTGACAGGCGGAGTTCCTAAATATCTTGAAGAAATTATTCCGATTGAATCAGCTGAAACAAATATCAATCATTTATGCTTCAGAAAAGAAGGTCTTCTCTATAGAGAATATAATCAAATTTTTGCTGATTTATTTTTGCGAAGAGCCAGCACCTTTGATAAAATCATTAGAATTTTATCTGGAGGAGCAAAAAACTTAAGTGAGATATGTACTGCATTAAAAATAGATAAAAGTGGCAATGCCTCAAAATATCTACATGAGCTCATTTCTGTGGGTTTTATCTCTGAAGACAGCACGTGGAATATAAAAAATAAAAAAGAGTCAAATCTAAAACTTTTCCGATTAAAAGATAATTACATCCGATTTTATCTTAAATTTATCGAGCCCAATAGCTCAAAAATCGAACAGGACGGATTCTCTCCAGATTCAATAACCCATCTCTCTGGGTGGGAATCTATTATGGGGTTACAGTTTGAAAATTTGGTAATTAACAATATCAATCGATTATGTGGAATATTAGGAATAGCGCTACAGGATGTTGAAAGATCTGGTCCCTTTTTTCAAAAAAAGAGCACAAAAAATAAAGGCTGCCAAATCGACTTATTGATTCAGACAAAATTTGGCACCATTTATCTTTGCGAAGTAAAATTTTATCTATCCGAAGTGGGAAAACAGGTTGTTGCAGACGTAGAAGAAAAAATCAAGCGCTTAACCTATCCAAAAGGTTATACAGTGCGTCCTGTCTTAATCCATGTTAATGGAGTTACCCAAGGAGTCATAGAAAGTTCTCTATTTGACAAAATCATTGACTTTTCAGAATTTTTGAAAGAGTAACCAGTCGGTTACAATTTGATAAAGCAACTCTTTTTCTGTAAATTCAATCAAACCCTCCTTTTGTCCTCCTAATTTATTCGTTGTCCGAGCCACGACCCAATAGCGGACTCATGTCTAAATATTTTTTCCCGGTCACCCACTCCTCATGGATTTCGATAATTACTCCTGTCACCAATCGTAGAGCTGATTCCTTATTCGGGAACAACACCGCTACTCGAGTCCGCCGCTTAATTTCTCTATTGAC
>CAMAVL010000026.1 GCA_945861735.1 Chlamydia trachomatis | reverse complement strand
GAAAGCTCCCGAGGATCGGCGATCCTCGGGGCTTTGGCGCGGTCCAAATTCCAAGTTTCAGGCCGACTGCAGTATAAATCGGCCGCAAGATTTTATCATCTAAAAATTAAACCACTATACCGGGCCCACAGGGATCTTTTATCCCCTAGATCAACGCCATGCCAGGCGCACATATCTTTATTTTTCGCAGCTCCCGCTTTTTAGCGGGAGCTGCTGGTTAAGAAATAGCCCTCTTGTGCTTTAAATCTTTATCTGTCATAGCTTGAAAGATGGGGGTTACCCCATACTTTAGGCGATATCTCATGATTGAGTATTACTTTAAAAAAGATAAAGAATCCGCATTTGCCCCCATTGCACTGCTGCAAGAAGGGTGCTGGATTCACGTCGATGAAGCCACCTCCGCTGATCTCGACTATATCTGTCATCTAACCAACCTAGAGTATACCGATCTACAAGATAGTCTCGATAAATATGAAATCCCCCGCATAGAAAAACTCAACCACTATTTACTGATTTTTGCGCGTCACCCCATCGAACTCGATATCGCCGTTGGCCTTTATACAGCAACACTTACAATCCTTTTGACACCCTCTTATTTTATTACGATCTCACCCCAAAAGAATTCCCTGATCCACTCCTTTATCGCTAAAAAAAACAATCTCTCGACAGCACAACGCGCCCACCTACTCATCCATCTCTTTTTAAAAATATCGCAAGACTTTGCATCGCAAATACGACGTGTGCGTCATAATGTAGTGATTCGAGAAAAAGAAATAGTTAATGTAGAAAGCGAAGAGATTACAACATTAACGCGTCATGAAGAGATTCTCAACCAGTACTTTGCAAATCTAGAGCCCACAGGGGTAGTTCTAGCGGCGATCGCATCAGGAAAATACACCAACCTCTATGAAGAGGAACAAGAGCTGCTCCAAGACTTACTGCTGAACATCAAACAATCAGAAGACCTCTGCAGTATTTCAATTAAAAGCATTCGAAGCGTTCGAGATTCTTATCAAATCATCTTCACAAATAACCTGCACAAAACCATTAAGCTCTTAACCGGGCTAACGATTATTTTGAATATCCCTACGATGATCGCAAGTATTTATGGAATGAATATCGAGCTGCCCTTTGCTAGAGGGAAGCACGCCTTTGGTTTAATTCTAATCTCGATCTTTATTTCTTCAATTATTGCGCTAATTCTCTTTAGGCGAAAGCGCTGGCTATAACATTAAAAATCCTTGTAATATGCTGATATTTGTCCTGACATTCTATCTTGACAAAGTCACATTAGACAATACTTTTTTTGAACGTCAAAGCTCCCAGGGATCGAATAGCGCAAATGGGGCTAGTATTGAATAATACAACCCCATTTGCGCTATTCGATCCCTGGGGCTTTCACGCCAAAAAAAGTTTTTGTCTAATGTGACTTTGTCAAGCTATATGAACTTGGAAAACCTGTTCTTAAGCAAAAAATCAACGCAAGAACCAAAACAAGAAAAAAAAGAACCGTTTCTAAAAATACTCGGTAATCTTCTCCAAGCTATACTGTGGGGCGTTCTAGTTTTTATAGAGGAACCCCGAGCGCTTTGACGCAGATCAAAAGCAAAGACGGATTCTCTAGGTGTTTTTGAAGTGTTTTTAAAAACTTGGCAACATCCGTTCCATCTAGGACACGATGATCTGCCGAAATAGTCAGTCTCATGACCTTACCAGGAACGACTTGTCCCTCTTTTACGATGGGCTGGTCGATGATTCCGCCCACTGCTAGAATCGCAGCTTGCGGCGGGTTAATAATCGCCTTAAATTCTGTAATTCCAAACATCCCAATATTAGAAATCGTGAACGATCCCCCAACGAACTCTGCTAAGCTAAGCTTACCCTCTTTGGCGCGTTTGCCAAGGTCTTTCATTTCGGAGCTAAGTTCACTGATTTTTTTTGTGTCTGCATTGCGGATAATCGGTGTGATGAGTCCCGATTCGAGACTTACGGCTACAGAAATATCGATTGTTTTAAAACGGATAATGGCTTGAGTTTTAGCATTAAAGCCGCTATTGACTGCTGGATGCTCTTTGAGGCTAAGGGCTACGGCTCTTAAGACAAAATCGTTATAGGTGAGCTTAATTCCATTATCTGCAAGTTCATTGCGAACAGCAACTAAGCGATCGACGATAACTTCTTGCGTTTCATAAAAATGGGGAATTGTCGATTTCGATTCTTGCAGACGCTGAGCGATGACTTTGCGCATTGGGGTCAAAGGAATTTCTTCGAAATCGGCTTCAGAAACAGCTGGAGTTTCCCTTATCACAGGTGTTGGTGGAGCCTCTACAACTGGAGTTGGCTCTACAAACAGAGTCTCTACAACTGGAGCCTCTACAACTGGAGCCTCTACAACTGGAGCCTCTACAACTGGAGGTATTTCTACAGGTTGAACTAATGCTTCGACTTTTAATTTTTCAAGGTCTCTAGATAAAATGCGTCCATGAGGGCCCGACCCCTTAATTTTAGATAATTCTAAGCCACGCTCTCTTGCTAATCGTCGCGCTAAGGGAGATGCAAAAAGGCGGCCAGTTGTTTCAATGTGTTCTTCTGGAGCTATGGCTACTTCAGCAGCCTTTAGACAAGGAATCGCTTCTAAAGGAGCTGTTTTTCCAACCTCTCCCTCTGGCTGATAGCCTTCAATACTCTCTTCTTTTTTTTCAGTGAAAATGGCAATGGGTTGATTGACAACAGCACCTAAGCCTTCTTTAACCAAAATTTTACGCAAAAAGCCTTCATCTAGAGCATTATGCTCGACGGTCGCCTTATCGGTTGCGACTTCCAAGACGAGATCTCCGGCTCTCACAAAATCACCCTCTTTTTTATGCCATTTCGCAATAGTCCCCTCTTCCATCGTGGGAGAGAGCTTGGGCATAGTAAAAGTAAACGGCATAAGAAGTCCTATTTTACGGTAAGGGTCTGTTTAATCGCTGTGATAATTCTCTCTTTGGTCGGCATCGTCTCTTTTTCAAGAGCTTTGGAATAAGGCATCGGGGTTTCTCTTTGAGAAACTCTTGCAACTGGCGCATCGAGATAATCAAAACATTTTTCCATGATTTGAAACCCGACTTCTGCACAAATGCCCGTAAACAGATGCCCTTCTTCCACTACTACACAAAAGTGCGTTTTTTGAACAGATTGGACGATGGTTTCAATGTCTAAAGGCTTAATTGTTCTTAAATCGATTACCTCAACGCTGATACCCGACTCTGCCAACTCTTTTGCTACAAGCTTGCAGAGGTTGACCATCCGACTATGGGAGACCAATGTAACATGAGTCCCCTCTTGGACGACGTGAGCCTTGCCAATAGGCACTAAATATTCTTCTGTTGGAATTTCCATTTTGTCATTATAAGAGAGTTCACTCTCGAGAAAGAAGACGGGATTATTATTGCGAATAGCTGATTTCATCAGGCCTTTCGCATCATACGGATTACTTGGAGCTACAATAATAAGTCCTGGCAAATTCGCGTAAATCGCTTCGACACAATGGGAATGTTGAGAAGAGACTTGGGCGGCAGCGCCATTGGGGCCACGAAAGACAATTGGCACCGAGAAGCGGTTACCTGACATATAGTGCATTTTAATCGCATTAGACACGATCTGATCCATTGCGACAAAAGAGAAATTAAAGCTCATAAACTCCACAACCGGACGCAATCCTGTCATAGCAGCGCCAATTGCAGCTCCCGCAAATCCAAGCTCTGAAATGGGTGTATCAATGACCCGCATAGGCCCCCATTTATCGAGCATCCCTTTAGTCACTTTATAAGCCCCATTATACTCAGCAACCTCCTCTCCTATGATAAAAACGGTAGGATCCCGTTGCATTTCCTCATCAAGAGCTTGGCGAATAGCTTCACGCATTTCTATAGTTTGCATAGACTCTCTTATTTTAAGGTGCAAAGACATCCTGTTCAAGGGTCTTTAAATCGGGCCATGGGCTCTCTTCTGCAAAACGGATCGCTGCAACAGCGATCTCTTTTTGCTCTTTTTCCATGGCGTGGTATTGCTCTTCAGTGATCATTCCCGCATTGCTAAGCGCTTTAAACATGATAATCAAAGGATCGCGCTCCATACATCCCTTCAAGGCTTCTTTGGTTCTGTAAAGGCCTGGATCTGAAATAGAATGGCCACGAAACCTCTCTGTTACAACTTCAATTAATACTGGACGAGAGGTTTCTTTTACTTCCCTAAAAACGTGTTGAAATCCAGCATAGCAGTTAAAAAAATCCATCCCATCAAAGGAATAGCTTTTCATTCTAAAACTTGGGCCCTTATTTTCAGCAACAGGATCCACACAAATGGCTCTTGCAACACTCGTTCCCATTCCCCACTGATTGTTCTCAATGACGTAGATGCAGGGAAGATCCCAAAGAGATGCTAAATTTAAGGATTCATGGAAAGATCCTTGAGCCACTGCTCCATCCCCTAAAAAACAGACAGAAACGGTTGCCGGATCTTTTTTCTGAACTTCTGGCACAGAACGGAGATATTTGATCGTCAAACCAGCTCCAGTAGCAATTGGAATTTGACCACCCACGATCCCATGACCCCCAAGAAGTCGATCTGAAAAGAAGTGCATTGAGCCTCCACGGCCCAATGCGTTACCTGTGACCTTTCCAAATAATTCAGCCATAAGCTCATTAGGAGAACATCTAAGAAGAAGAGCCAAGGCGTGACAGCGATAAGATGTCACCCACCATTGATCGATTCCCATGACGCCAACAGCCGCTGTCTGAATCGCTTCCTGGCCCATATAGGAGTGAAAAAAACCCCCAATTTTACCCTGAAGATAGGCTGATTCCGCACGAATCTCAAAGTTGCGTATCAGAAGCATCTTTCTCAAGTATTCGAGCAAAACAGTCTTCCCTAAATTCGCAACAATTGCAGAGATATCGGATGGAAAAAAGTGATATTTAATAGAATCTTGCCTTTTCATTCTTTTAAGCCTATGACTGCACTATGTATACCGTATCGAAAAACTCTAAATAAATCAACAACCTAAAATTTAATACGAGGGGGTCCCTACTCTAGAATTTTGAGGAACGATATTGGGGTTATTGGTCACTGGAATTGTGCGCAAATCATCATCGGAATGCACTTGGTAGCAACCTGTTAAGCACACAATCGATAAAAGAGTTAGTAGAGTGAATAATTTCATTTGTTTAATCCTAAATTCGGTGGAATTTGCACGCCTAGAATACACACTTAAACGAAAATCGGAAAGAGAAAAACATCATTTAAGCCTTTTTTTGACTATACAAAATTCTTCATAGGGAATGGATCCTTGAGACCGGATCTTTTCAAATTCTATTTTATAGAGCTCTGCGATGTTCTGATCCGACAAAACAACCGCATTTTCACAATTGGAGAAGCTTGCATCTCGGGTGAAATTAAAAGATCCAGTCCACACTGTATGATTACCAAACACACAAAACTTGTCGTGCATGAGAGACTTCTTCTTTGAATTTTTTTGAGGGCGGAGCTTATTCCATACATAAATAGAGACCCCTTTCTCTGCCATGGAGCTTATCGGAGAGGCTGCCTTCACAGAAAAAGAATCGACAACAACTTCAACTAACACGCCGCGATCTTTAGCTTTAGTTAAGGCCTGTGCAATCTTTCGATGCATGAGACAGTAAATTGCAGCTTGGATACTCACCTTTTCTTTTTCGATGAGCTCAATTAATCTCTCATCGAGCTGATCTTGTGGAGAAAAGTAGACTTGACAGGGAAGATCTTGCCCTTTTGCTTGAGCTCCTGTTAAAAAAACACAAAAAATGAAAAAAAATAACAGAATCGATTTCAAAGATTGACAACTCATGGCATGATCCTCTAAAAATTTCAGACACAACGAGCTTAGTCGATTCAAAGAATTTTTTCTAATTAAAAGGGAGAAACTCAACTTATGGAATACATACCTGTCTACTACGACACAGAAACGACTGGCGTTCGCCCTGATAAAGATCGGATCATCGAGCTTGCTGCTTTTAGCCCTTTTGAAAATCGGACCTTCATCCAGCTCATTAATCCTGGCATTCCAATTCCTCCGGAAGCTTCTGCAATTCATAAAATCTCCGATGAGATGGTAGCCGTGGCTCCCTCTTTTAAAGAAGTGGGCGCTGCCTTTCTAGATTTTTGCCCAAAAAATGCAATCCTCATCGCACATAATAACGATGCCTTTGATAAACCCTTTCTCGAAGCTGAGTACAAACGCGCAGGTCTTGAGTTTCCCGTTTTTAAATACATCGACACGCTAAAATGGGCGCGCAAATACAGACCTGACCTTCCGCGTCACACCCTCCAATCGCTTCGTGAGGGCTATGGATTTTCTGAGAATCAAGCGCATAGAGCCTTAGATGATGTGATTATTCTCCATCAGGTTTTCTCTGCAATGATCGATGATTTATCCATTGAAAAGGTGCTTGAGCTTCTCTCTTACGCCCCAACACAAGCGCTTAATCGAATGCCCTTTGGTAAACATCAAGGAAAAGCGCTCTCTGAAATCCCCCGCCACTACGTGACATGGCTTGCAACGTCGGGAGCCTTTGACAAATCTGAAAATGAGCCACTCAAACAGAGCTTTGTGAAGCTCGGGCTTTTAGAAATTTGAGATCGTTCAACCTAGGTCAAGCTTTCAGAAACTTCGGCCAGAGCCCCAACCTTAGGCTTGATGCAGTAGAGGGTCTCCCACATGATGCGGAAAGGCTCGCAGGTCTTCAAAAGCTCTTCTTTTGTCCCTTCTGCGAGTTTAACGCCATTATCGAGGTAGATAATCTTATCGGCATGTTCGATCGTTGAGAGGCGGTGAGCAATGAGGATCTGAGTAACCTCACCATGTAAATTCGCAATCGCATCTTTGATGCGCACTTCGCTGATTGCATCTAAAGAGGATGTGGCTTCATCTAAAATGAGAATGGGTGCGCCTTTAACAAGAGCGCGTGCAATTGCGAGGCGCTGCTGCTGTCCACCAGAGAGATTTTGTCCAGATTCTGCAAGCATTGAATCGTATTTTTGCGGCATCCGTGAAATAAATTCATCAGCGTGGGCACGTTTGGCTGCATTTTCAATCTCTTCTTTTGAAAAGTTTCGACCAAAAGCGATGTTTGCACCGACGGTATCAAAGAATAAGAAGGGTCTTTGGGAAACAAAGGCGATATTTTCTCGCAATGATTTCTGCGTATAGGCGTTAACGGGCTTGCCATCGATACGGATTGTTCCTTGCTGTACTTCATGAAGACGGGGTAGGAGTTGAACGATTGTCGATTTACCAGCGCCTGTTGGACCAACAATGGCAACCGTTTCCCCCTTGCGCACAGTGAAAGAAACATCTTTCAAGACCCAATCCCCTTGGTACTTAAACCACACATGATCAAATTCAATGAGATTGCGAAACCCCTTCATGCATAGAGCTCCTGGATGGTCTTCAATAGCTGGCTTTAGGTGAAGCACTTCAAACATTCTCTCTGCGGCGACTATTCCTCGTTGAATATTCGCATTTTCATCGGCAAATTTCTTTACTGGCTCATATACTAGGTGCAAAAGGCCACAGAAGACGATGAGTTGAGACAGTCCCATTCCAAGTGTGTAGAGGCCAAAAAGAACAACACTTGCTAAACACAGTGTTGTAATCGCATGTAAAATAGGACGGTTTAAGAGACCGTATTTTGCTGTTTTTCCTTCAAGAACTGCCATTCGATCATTTTGTTCTTTATATTTTTTTAGGGAGAAAGACTCCATCGCAAAGATCTTAACGGTTTGAATGCCTGCTAAAAAGTCGATTAGAACGTTAGCAAAGCGCTCTTGATTGCTTTGAAGTTGACGAGAGACTCTTTTAACGCGGCGCGCTAAAAAGATAATCGGTGTCACAATGAGGGGGACTCCAAAAAATATGACGAGAGAGAGCTGCCAAGAGAGGTAAATGCACATCGATAAGCACGTTACGATCGTAAAGGGGGTCTGTAAATAATTTGTAAGCCAAGAGTTAATTGAAGTGGCAATTTGCCCTGCATCTCCGACAACGCGCGAAGAGAGGGACCCGATGTTATGTTTTTGATAAAAGCTCATCGGAAGAGACTGAATATGCTCAAAGTATTGTTGTCTCAAATCCCGACTGACGCGGATCGAAAGAATTTGTGTGGTATAACGACTGGCAAACAACCAAATCGCCTTAAATACAGCTACCGACATCAAAATTAAAACGAGGGATTTAATCCCATTTGCAAATTCGAAATGTTTGGAGAGCTTGCGAATGACCCAATTGAGCGGATTGATCTCATTTTTTTGAGATAAATAGGCTGCTGCTTGATGCTTGTTAATAGCGCCCGTTTTTTCTACATCAATAGCGTCCCATCGGCTTTTAATATCGTCTAAAGAAATCGCATCGGGCTGCATGACACCTTCTGTTTTCTCTGGAGAAAACAGGGAGAAAAAATCAGCCCCGTTGTTCGAAAGAACGCCTAGAGCAAACATCTCCATCTGACTTGCAATCGTTAATGCAAATAGCGTCAAAAAAGTAACTATTAACAAGGACAGATGCTTGCGATTGCGCAAGGCTGCCATCAGAAGCAATTTCATGAATTAACCTGGGGGTGAGACAAATGCTTGAGTTCATTAGCGCCTGTCATCGTTAAATTGTCCAGTTTACACAAGTGGGCGGTTGTCTTCTATGGAAAACTTACCAATACGCCGAAACCGTTGATATCTTTGCTCAATGAGATTCTCAGGAAGGATCGTTTTTAAAATATTCCATTGATCGTTTATAAATTTTTTAACATTGCGATAGACGACACTTGGGTCGTGATGGGCGCCACCTAGGGGCTCCTCAATCATCGCATCGACAACGTCCAATTCTAATAGATCTTCCACATGCATTTTTAACGCTTCGGCAGCGACTTCATTCTTACCTATATCCTTCCATAGGATAGAGGCGCAGCCCTCAGGAGAGATCACTGAATAATAGGAATGTTCCAACATCGCAACGACATCGCCAATCCCCATTCCAAGGGCTCCACCTGAACATCCCTCTCCAATTAAAACGACAATGATCGGAGTGGGTAGCCGAGACATTTCCATTAAATTATTGGCAATTGCCCATCCCTGGCCCCTCTCTTCTGCTGCAAGACCTGGATATGCACCGGGTGTATCGAGAAGACACAGGATTGGAAGTTTGAATTTGGCAGCTAAGCGCATGCAACGTATTGCTTTGCGATACCCTTCAGGATGAGGCATCCCAAAGTTGCGCTTCAAGCGACTTTGCGTATCACACCCTTTTTCTTGGGCAACAACCATGAACTTAACGCCATTAATTTTAGCAAATCCAGCAATGATCGCTTCATCATTTCGAAAGAGTCGATCTCCTGAAATTTCTGTAAAATCCTCACAAATGGCTTTGATATAATCAATTGATTTCGGCCGGTTTGAATGGCGAGAAATAGCAACACGCTCCCATGGAGTGAGCTGGGAATACACTTTTGTTTTGAGCTGAGTAAGTTTTGTCTCGAGTTTAAGAATCTCTTCCTCTGTCCATATCCCTTTATCTTTAGATTGGATTTTAAGCTGTTCTATTGTCTTCTCATACTCTAAAACTTGCTTTTCATGAGCTAGCATACTGTTCCTCTTTAACGGGTAGGTGTGGCAACTTCGACACCCGGAAGTTTCGCTTCTCGGAAATCTTTAACGATTTCAATAAAACTCGGCTTTGTAATGACAATGGCAAAAAGCTCTTCGAGATCCTCCGATGCCAACCGAATTCCTCCATCTGTTTCATATTTACCAATGCATTCTCTATTTTCAACTAATTGATTTGTCTGACCTTCTGGAATCCAAGAGGTTCCATAAATCCCGTAACCTCGAATAATACTTGAATCAGCTACATCTTGATCAAAGGGAATCCACCTGGTTCCAACAACGCGAATCATCTCTGTTTTTTGATCTTGGAAATAACTCATCGTACCTGGTTGATAGATGGCGACTTTATCCCCAAGAGAATAACGACCCAACGGCGTCAAAGAGCCCGATGGCTTGGATGGATCTAAACGTCCGGCAGCCACTCGATATGTTTTCAATAAAACGCGTTCATTCGTATCCAGATCAACATAATAAAAACCCATTTTAAGAAGGGACAGATCGACTAAAAGATAAAATTGAATTTTCTTGTCTTTTCGAAAAACGTTAAATTTACTCCCCTCAAAAACCTTTTGAGTAAAATAATCGGATTTCGCATTCATGCTACGTGCGATGAAATGCCGTGATGTACCGTAATGGGTAGCATAGTCAGCAATCCAGGCCGGCCTCCCTTTTAACCAGGGAGCTGAACTTGAATAAGTCAAAGTTTCTACAATGGGAAGCTTTGATCCCCCTGTCGCAAAAAGCTGAAAAATTCGGTCAATCATCGGAAAATCATCTTTAGTAGCGACTGGCATAGAGACTTGAACAGGTGTGGCAGAGAGATTCACTTTCGGCGCTTTTTTGATATAGGCCGTAACCCCTATAACAGCAAATAGAGCGACTGTTCCGATTAAAAGAATTTTTTGTAAAGACATCATTCTACTCCATATAACCCATCGGACTTATGCTTTAAGAAAGGATTAATTATCAATAAAAGCCGAATATATTTCAAGAAGAAATAAAATACATATAAAAACATCTGTATAAAGAAAGTTATAAAACAGAAGAGATCGCAGAGAAAGAAATTAAATCATCCTCTTCCCCTGTGATTTCTAGACTTCTTGCAAACCTTTGTGGTAAAAATCTTAAATTTTCATCAATAAAAAAATTTAAATTAACAACCTTAAGAGGAAACCTTTTTTCCTTTTTCGATCAACTTACGCATTTTTTTGCCTGCAGTGAATTTAACAGCCTGGCGAGCTGGAATAACAATGGAAACCCCTGCATTCTTAGGATTTCTACCAATTT
Organism: Chlamydia trachomatis; assembly: GCA_945861735.1. Taxonomy (GTDB): domain Bacteria; phylum Chlamydiota; class Chlamydiia; order Chlamydiales; family Rhabdochlamydiaceae; genus CAMAVL01. The sequence goes on along the minus strand of CAMAVL010000026.1, from coordinate 4,631 downwards.
TTTGCTTGCGCTCAACAATTTCGAAAACCCCAAAATCGCGAAACTCCAGCCGATCCCCTTTAGAAAGATAATCTGTCATCACATCTAAAAAAGACTGAATGACATTCCGAACGTCATTGGGGTGCACAGCCTGATGCTGAGAAATCACTTGAATAAGTTTTTTTTTGGTGATCGTCGCCATATTGCCTTAAGCTCCTTAGGTTGTACGTAAACTATAACTTCATTGTTGTATCTCACTGATTTTGAATCAAGTATTTTCAAAGCAGAGAGAACAATTCGTCCTGATCCTCCTTGGTAGAGGACTTAAGAAAAAAAATCAAACTAAATCAATTTTAATGAGAACTTTCTTCTTTTTTCCCGATCCGACCAACAGATATTCCCCTCCGACAAGCGCTTGATCTCCGATACATAGCGATGAATCTTCGATCCGTTCATTATTTAAATACGCCCCCCCATTCTGAATCAGTCGAAGAGCCTCTCCCTTACTCGTTGCTAAGCCTGCCTTTACGAGAAGGTCGATGAATTTAAGTCCAATCACTTCTCCTTTTCTCAAGGCCACGCTTGGCATATCTTTAGCAATCTCGGCAAAAGCATCTCCATCTAAAGCAGCTTTTGAACCAGGCGCTGCACTCTGTGTTACTTTAATAGCTGTCGCAAGTCCCTCTTCCCCGTGGATCAACCGGGTCATCTCTTCTGCTAATTTCTTCTGTGCTTGATTTGGAACGTATTCTTTAGAATCAAACATTTTTTCATATGTTACTATTTCATGCAATGACATAAAAGTTAGCATGCGCATCATCTTAATCACATCCGCATCGGGAATACGAATAAAATACTGATAAAACTGATAGGGAGAGCACCGATCGGCAGCTAGCCAAATAGCCCCTTCTTCTGTCTTGCCAAATTTCTTTCCATCGCTGCGCGTTAATAAAGGAAATGTCAACCCATAAGCAGTCTTGCCTAATAATTTACGAATTAAATCAGTTCCAGCTGTGATATTTCCCCACTGATCACTTCCCCCCATTTGCATGTGCACCCCCATCTCTTTATAGAGATAATAGAAATCATATGCCTGCAATAGTTGGTAACTGAGCTCTGTAAAACTAATCCCCTCCTCGGAATCTAGACGGGATCGAACGCTCTCTTTTGCCAACATAGTTCCCACGCGAAAATGCTTTCCTATATCGCGTAAAAAATCGATGAGATTAAATTGAGAAAACCAACGATCGTTATTAAATACGATTGGCTTGGCTGATGCATGAAAAAAATCAAGCACTGTTTCAAAGTGGGTGCGGATGCGTGTGACATTATAGCTAATCGCGGATTGATCTAGAAGAGGCCTCTCCATGCTTTTTCCAGAAGGATCCCCAATTCGCCCAGTAGCTCCTCCGAGAACAACGACTGGCGTATGTCCAAATTTTTGAAACCACCTTAAAACGACAATCCCGACCAAATTTCCTATATGCAAACTATCCGCCGTTGGATCAAATCCTACGTAGACCTTAATGGGTTTTTCTGTGAGCTTAACGATTTCTTCACTCGTCATCGCCTCAATTAAGCCACGCTCCTGAAGACATTGAATCACATTTGACATAAAAAACTCGGGTTAAAGATGTTGAGTATAATTTATTCCCAGATTATACCCAAGTTATTTGCTAAAATGAGAGACTGCTACCTCTGAGGCCTTCTGGAAATCCGCTTTAAGCTGATCCGCTAATTGAACAACTCTTTGACTGAGCTCTGCCCCATTTTGATTTTCATCAAAGAGGCAAATGCCCTTAGTTTTTAACACGACGCGAAAGGCCGCATGCCTTGCAATCCACTGGTGAATTTCTGTCGCTTTTGCCTCTAGCGCTTGAGGCGTAATTTTCTTATCCAAAGCATCGAGTTGTTTTTTCAACTTTGCGCGCGCTCTGCGTGTTTTTAGACTCTCTTCTGCAAGTAACTGTTTTTTTTCTGTATCCATTTTCAGCAAAACCTCTCAATCTATTTTCTTAAGCATAGCGACACCTATCATTTAATTCAAAAATTACTCTTGTAATGTAATCTCCTTTTTCTAAAAATTGGGATATGCATAAAAAACCGATAGATTCGATCAAAAAAGCCATTGGAGAAAAAGCTGCAGATCTCATTGAAGATGGGATGCACGTTGGCCTTGGAACGGGCTCGACTGCATTTTATTTTATAGAAAGACTCATCCATCGCTGCCAAGAAGGATTAAAAATCCAAGCAGCTGCGAGCTCAGTCCAATCTTTAGCCCAAGCAAAAAAAGGTAACATCCCCCTACTCGACATTAATCAAATCACATCTTTAGATATCACGGTCGATGGAGCCGATGAAATCGATCCTCAAAAACGGATGATTAAAGGCGCTGGCGGCGCTCTTGTAAGAGAAAAAATCATTGCCAGCATGAGCCGCGAAATGATTGTCATCGTCGATGAATCAAAATGTGTCCATCAACTTGGAAAATGCAAGTTGCCCATAGAAATAATTCCCTTTGCCCACATGGCAACTCTTCACAAAATAGAAAAATTGGGCTACCCAGGGACCTTTCGTAAAAAAGCGGACCACTCTCTATACATCACAGATAATGGCAATTACATTGTCGACATCCCCTTCAAACAGCCGCTTACTCATCCAGAAGAAGTTCATGAAACCCTTCTTCATTTACAAGGTGTTGTCGATACAGGATTCTTCTTTAACCTAGCGGGAAGAATCATCGTCGGCTTTTTTGATGGACAAATTATTATTCGTTCCTGATAAAACAAATTATACTGTGGGGCGTGACAAACGCTCGTTCCTCGCGTCTGTCATCGTTAAATTATTCCAGCGCATTTTTGTCTCAAGTGTAGCTTGGAAAAATAAGACAAAATCTCGAACAAAAAAAACGCTGTGACGAACGCGAGGAACGAGCGTTTGTTACAGCCCAGTATATACGAGGATAATTATGTCATCGGAATTAGTTCCTATCACTTTTAATAAAATCATGCAATCCAGAGCTTATACTGTCATTATTTTAGGAACGGACACAAAACGTTTTGCAATCTACACAGATCCCCTTGTAGGACAAAACATCCAGATCCATTTGACAAGCGAACACCACCCAAGACCCTATACACACGATTTGATTAATTCCCTCTTCAAGGGATTTAATATTAAGCCCATACAAATTGTCATTTCTGATATTGAAGACACTATCTACTTTGCACGAATCTATCTGGAGCAAACAATAGGTGATCAAAAGGTGATTTTAGAAATTGACGCAAGGCCAAGTGACTGTGTCACCTTAGCCTTGATTAATAATATTCCCGTTTTTTGCCGCAAAGACGTCCTAGATAAGGCCATCTCCGTTGAAGAATAGGTTAATACTTAATATTGAATTTGTTGTGAGCCAGCTGTAAAATAGACTTCACAGCAATTTCCGCATCATCTCCTACCGCCTCAACTTTAATTCGAGCTCCTCGTACAGCTGCTAGCATCAGAATCCCCAATAAGGACTTAGCATTCACCGTATAATTTTGGTAAATAAGCGTTACCTGGGCTTTAAATGTTGTTGCACACTTAACAAGTTCTGTAGAAGGGCGAGTATGGAGACCTTTTTCGTTAGCGACAGTAAATGTGTCTTTATAAGTCGTTTCTTTTTTTTTCATTAGTCCACCTAAAAATTTGCCTTAAATGAGCTCTAAACCGATACAGCTCCCGAAAACCAGAAGATCTGCATCCGTCTAATGGAACCATTGTAATTGACATTTAAAGGACATACTGTGAAGGCCTAATTTATATCAAGACTTTTTATAATAATGTAAGCCCACACCTTTGCTAGGCTTGGAGGCCAGGGAGGTACTCTATGAGGGAGAAAGTACAAATGAGTATAAAAGAAGCCGAGCGTTTAGGCGCAATGAGACAAATAGATAAAAAAACTTTGACTGTTCAAAAAGGAAATGAACAGTTCGGTCTTTGTCTAAGACAAATGAAAAGAGTTCGCAAGCAATATTTAAACCATGGTGAAAAGGGGCTAATTTCACAGAAAAAAAACAAGCCGAGTAATCGGAAAATTTTCGATGAAATCTGCAGTCGGGCTGTAGAGTTACTCAAAATAAAATATGTAGGATTTGGTCCAACACTATCAGGAGAAACTCTAAAAAAAAGAGAAAGGCTGGGAGGGTATACCAAAGAAGAAAGCGACGCAGTCGTTTTGGAGAGCTTCTCCAGGGAGATGCATCTCCTCACGCCTGGTTTGAAGAACGAGGAGAAAAATGTGCTTTACTGCAGTTTGTGGATGATGCTACAGGCAACACAACGACAGCTTGTTTTATGCCTTCAGAAACAACAGAGGGCTATCTTAATCTATTGAAAGACCATCTGCAGAAATATGAAAAACCTATGTCTCTATATGTGGATAAACACAGTGTTTTTCGAGTGAATAGAGCTGAGCTAAAAAAAGGAGTAGAGATTACGCATTTTGGTCAGGTGCTAAAAGATCTAGTGTCTAATTCAATAAATTAGAGATAGTATTTTTAAGTTGAGATCCTTTAACCTCGCGCTTCTTCCAGACAAACGGTTTCGCATTTTTATGGTAAGCCTCAGTAAACTCTCTGATCGCTGTAATGACAGCATCGATGTTTTTGAAG
>CAMAVL010000025.1 GCA_945861735.1 Chlamydia trachomatis | reverse complement strand
CAAAAACTTTTTTTGGCGTGAAAGCCCCAGGGATCGAATAGCGCAAATGGGGTTGTATTATTCAATACTAGCCCCATTTGCGCTATTCGATCCCTGGGAGCTTTGACGCTCAAAAAAAGTCTTGTCTAATGTGACTTTGTCAAGCTAAGAGGTTCTATACTGCAGTCGGCCTGAAACTTGGATTTGGACCTGCGCGAAAGCTCCCGCGGATCGTCGCTCATAAGTCGCAAAATATTAACAATATAGGGCGACTTATGATCGGCGATCCTCGGGGCTTTGGCGCGGTCCAAATTCCAAGTTTCAGGCCGACTGCAGTATATCTGCGAGAGGGACCAGAAAAAGTTGCAAAGTCGAGTTTAACTCGACTTTGCAACTTTTTTGGAGACTTCTTTGACTTATGAAGGATAGGTTTAGTATAATCCTAAAAAAGATCGAGTAAAAGGAGTCTGTGCCGGATAAGCATTCTTTAAAAGTAAATCAGGAAAAGGGTAAGGGGTGGTTGCGTCGCCTAGTTGGGACCAATCAGTTTGGAAGAAAACTATTCCTTGCGTTTGCTTTTATTTTATCGCTGACTTATTTCCTTCACTTTAGAGAGGTGAGGATGGAGCTGTTCAAAATTGGAACAGTAGCTCCACGCTATGTGATTGCTCAAATTGATTTTGAGTTTCCAGACAAGGAAGCGACAGAACTTCTCAAGCAAGAATCGGCTCGCGATATCGAAGCGATTTTTAAAATAGATCAGGAGCAAGTCCATTCTTTTAGGCAAGATTTTGAAAATCAACTCATCGATCATCCAGAATGGAAACAGAGCTTAAAAAGCACATTTGAAAAGCTCTACACCGTTTTAGAAGAAGCGGAAAAAGATCTCATCCAAGCGCGTTTTACAAGTGAGGGGACTTTGCAGAAAATGCAAGAGATCCGCGTAGAGGATGACCATTTTTATTCGATTCCGTCCTTTCCAAAGCATTTATCGTCAAACATCCTTCCCTCATCGTTTTGGGAGCTGTTTATTAAACAAATCGAAGATGGACATTCTTTCCAATCCAAAACGATTCAGTATGTGGTGGATGCTTTTTCTCAGCATTCATGGACGTTGCAAGAAGATGTCTCTCTCGAGAGATATTTGCGGCAAGTCGTTCAAGAAGGGATGCCAAATAAATACACCCATATAGAGGCGGGAAGCCAAATTATTACACGTGGCGAGACGGTAACGTCTGGACATATTACGATGCTTCAGTCGATGAAGATCGCTCTTTCCAATTCGCTGACCTTATGGACGCCACTCACTCTTTTGGGCAGTGCTCTTCTCTCTCTTTGCCTCACACTTGTCACCGTGATCTATTTAAGGATTTTCCATCCTCATATTTTAAGTTCACTGCGCAAGATGACCCTGTTATTTACAATTGTCATCTTGACCCTTCTTTTAGCTAAGGGAGCTGAATATTTGTTGCTGTATCAAAGCGATCAAATTGTCGAGACGATTCGATTTCAACTCGTCGTTCCTTTTGCTGCGCTATTGGTCTGTATTTTGATCGGAAGTGAAATGGCTTTGTTTATCTCCTTTTTCCTGACAATCATATTAGGCGTCACTCTCGCAGTTGATCCCGTCTTTTTGCTTTTAGTTAATTTTTTTGCTTCTTTGGTGGCTATTTTTTTTGCAAGATCCTTGCATAAGAGAAAAGAAGTTTTTGCTGTTTGTACTAAGGTTTGGCTCTTTTGTATTCCTCTCCTCATTATCTTTAATCTGATTGAAAACACGTTTTGGAATATCAATCTCGTTACAGATTTAGTCAGTAGTTTTGGTTTCATGACAATCATCGCAGTTTTAACGGTAAGTTTATTGCCGATTCTTGAATTTCTGTTTCAGGTCATGACCGATATGACGTTAATGGAATACATGGATCCCAATCATGAGCTGCTTCGGCGTTTAAGTGTAGAGGCTCCAGGCACCTACCAACATTCTTTGGTCGTGGGTAACCTAGCTGAAGTGTCTGCTCGAGCGATCAATGCTAATGGCTTATTTTGTCGTGTTGCGACTTTGTACCACGATATAGGCAAGCTCTTTAACCCTCATTATTTCACAGAAAATCAGCTGGGAGGATTTAACATCCATCAACTCCTAACGCCTTTAGAGTCGAGTCAGGTGATTATCGCTCACGTTTCTGAAGGGGAGTCGTTAGCTATAAAGCATGGGTTGCCTCAAAGTTTCATCGATATTATCAAAGAGCATCACGGCACAACCCTGGTCTATTATTTCTATTGCAAGCAGTTAGAGCACATGCATGAAGATGTTAAGAAGGTAAATCAGAATCTCTTCCGCTACCGAGGTCCAAAACCTGGATCCAAAGAATCGGGAATCATTATGTTGGCAGATTCATTGGAAGGCGCTTCTCGCAGCATGGATCAGATCACAGAAGAATCGATCATGCAGATGATTGAAAAATTGGTTTTGGATAAGATCCAAGATGGGCAGTTAGACGAATGTCAACTCACTTTTCAAGAACTGGGAGTTGTCAAAAAAACGATGGCTAAAGCGATCATGATCTCTCGTCACTTGCGCATTAAATATCCCGATAGACATTAGGGTCAATCATGACACCTTATGATACAATCGAGCTTCTTCCCTTTAACGACCATGGCTGGTTTTGCAATGGGAAGCAGATCGAGTCATTAATTAAAACGCATCACATTAAAACGATTGTCGAGGTCGGTAGCTGGCTTGGTTGCTCCACCCGTTTTATGGCAGCTCTATTGCCAGAAGGGGGCAAGGTCTACGCTGTGGATCATTGGTTGGGATCTCCTGAACATCAGCCTGGGCAATATGCGTATCACAGCTCCTTGCCAGTCCTGTATGAGCAATTTCTATCGAACGTCATTCACTCTAGATTAACACATGTCATTATTCCCGTTAGACGTCCTAGCTTAGAAGCTGCTTTAGATCCGTCTTTGCCTCTGGCAGATCTCATTTACATCGATGCAGGGCATGACCCGGAATCTGTCTATGCAGATCTCAACGCATGGTATCCGCATGTTCGAAAAGATGGGATTTTATGTGGCGATGACTGGACCTGGGATAGTGTGCGGATCGCAGTCGAAATCTTTGCTGAAAAAAGACAACTCAAGATTCAGTCGGATGGCAATTTTTGGCGGTTATAGTCTGCTCATCTTTCTTTTTAGAATCCACATGATCCAACTTTTGGGAGCGCAATGCCGAAGCGCAATTCGCATCCGATTGGGCCAATGGATGACAGCTATCCGCTTTTGAGCCTGAATCTTAGAGAGAATGAGTTTAACTGCTTTTTCAACGGGGATTGCGGCTGAGGACTTTTCTTTACTTTGACCTTTAGAGGCACGTATTCGAAAGGAGGTATCCACTTTACCTGGACACATTGTTAAAACGCGGACGCCAGAGGGCGCTACTTCTAAATCAAAGGCTTCTGAAAAATGATTCACAAATGTTTTAGAGGCAGCGTAGATGGCAAAGGAGGGGATCGGGATAAATGCCGCAACGGAAGAAATATTGACAATCGTCCCTTTTCGTTTCCGATCAATGAGAGCCTTTGCGCTTATCAACGAAATTTCTGTAAGTGTTTCGATGTTGAGTGTAATCATTTGTAGTTGTTCGGAAATAGAATTCGATAGGGCATTTCCATATAAACCAAAGCCTGCATTATTAATGATGAGATCGGGAACGTACCCGCGGATCGCAGAGATGAGCTTATCTCTGTCAGAGCGCTGCGTGAGATCTAGGGGCAGAAGCATGGCGGGGACGCTAAGTGTTGCGGCTAATTCTTCAAGTTTATGTGTATCCCTGCCTGTAAGAAGTAGCGGAATCCCCTTGAGAGCTAGTTGCTTTGCAAGTTCTGCTCCAATGCCGGAACTAGCTCCCGTAATGAGAGCGAGTTGATATTTAGGAAATGTCATTTTTTAGCCTTGTTAAGAGAGTATCTAATCTTTGATCACAAGCCAAGATTCCATCTGGAATGGAAGCGAGATTTTTTTCAGAAACGGATCCGTAGATTTTAATTTTAGGCTCAGTTCCAGAGGGGCGGATAATGAGGGCGCTTTGATCTGCTAATATGAATTTTAAAACGTTGGATTTAGGAAGATCGGTTGTTGTTTCAAAATCTTGGATAGAAACGACGTTTTGATTTCCAATTGTTTTAGGGGGATTATTGCGCAAGCGCGTCATCAGAGTTTGCATCTGATCCATCCCTTCTTTGCCGGGATTGAAATTTAAGGAGAGTTGTTTTTCTCTATATATTCCATATTTTTTATAGATTAGATGGAGTCTGTCGACAAGTGTTTGACCTTGCATTTTCGCATAGAGGGCAATCTCTGCAAAGAGGCACGAGCCAATGATTGCATCCTTGTCGCGCGCATAGGTTCCAAGAAGGCATCCATAGGATTCTTCAGCGCCAAAGATGAATGTATAACCTGGAGACTTTGTCTCCCAAAGATGCATTTTTTCACCAATGTATTTAAATCCAGTGAGGACCTCAATACAGGGGATTTTATAATGCGCTGCAATTGTTTTTAAAAGCTCTGTCGTGACAATTGTTGTGACAAAGGCTCCGTTTTTAGGGATTTTTCCTTGGGTTGTGAGAACTTCGCAGAGGTAATCAACGCAAAGCGCTGCCGCTTCATTGCCGTTGAGTGGCGTTGCAATCCCTTGGTGCATGACGACAACGCCCATCCGATCGGCATCCGGGTCATTGGCGATCAATAGATCGGAGTGTGTTTTAATCAAGGCTTTAGTCCCCAATTTTAACGCTTCAGGGTATTCGGGATTGGGAAAGGGAGCCGTTGGAAAATCGCCATCGGGCTTGATCTGTTCTTCAACGTAGTTAATGTTTATAAATCCCCAATCGGCAAGTGCTTTTGGAACCATTGTAATCCCGGTGCCATGCAGACTCGTGTAGGTGATTTTTAAAGAAGGACCATGACTTTTATTCTCTTTTGGAAAGAGTTGTAAGGGGCGAATCGCATCGAGAAAATGGGCGTCAAAGCGCTCATCGACAATTGTAATTCTCGGATCGGATAGAGAGCTGCATTTCACTTGGGCAGGAGATCGAATTAAGCTCATTTCTTTGGTAATGCCCGCATCATGGGGATCGACCACTTGCGCCCCATCGCTCCAGTAGACTTTATATCCGTTGTACTCTTTGGGATTATGGGACGCTGTAATCATGATGGCTGCATCGCAGTGATGATAGCGGCACCCAAAAGAGACATAAGCCACAGGGCGTAGCTCTTTGGTGAGATAGACGTGGATTCCATTGCCTGCGAGGACGCAAGCGGCTTCCCTCGCAAATTCAAGTGAGTGGTGGCGGGAGTCAAATCCAATGAATACAGAGAGGTCTGATTTTTTTTGCTTGAGCAGGTAGTTAGCAAGGCCCTGCGTTGCGATCCCAATTGTGTAGAGATTGAGCCTGGAGCTTCCGACACCCATAAGCGCGCGCAATCCGCCTGTGCCAAATGAGAGATCGGTAAAGAAGGCATCATTTGCAGATTGAGGATTATTGACTAAAAGAGAGCGAACCTCGGCTTTGGTTTTCTCGTCATAGGGTCCCTCTAGCCAAGAGTGGATCCGATTAAGAGCTAGAGGGTCGATGGAGAGTGCGTTTGTCATGGGAAGAGTCCTAATATTTAAAAATTCGATTGTAGCCAAACGATAAAGTTTTCGCCAATGCTTATATTTTAAAATAATAAGTTTGCAGTTTAAATTAATTTCTTGTCTATTGGATTATACCTCGACTTTGTAACTTTTTCTGAGCTCTATCTGCGAGAGGGGCCAGAAAAAGTGGCAAAGTCGAGGTATACTGCAGTCGGCCTGAAACTTGGAATTTGGACCGCGCCAAAGCCCCGAGGATCGCCGATCCGCGGGAGCTTTCGCGCAGGTCCAAATCCAAGTTTCATGCCGAGTTGGGTATAAGTTGTAAATCCATATCTATTCTAATGGAAGAAGTCTTAAAGACGTTGTGCAAAGATAAACGCAAACGGAAAACTACCCAAGCCTCTGTAGAGCTGGGTATTTCTTTCGAATATTTATACACTAAAGGCACTGAAAATAAACAGTTTGTGGAGGCTTAGCTTGATGCGTATGCGCACACGGGCACGGAGAAGAGGTTATGCAAGAAGTCTATTGTTTATCTTCGCTTAAAGCCTTGCTTGATATGATAATAAATATTTTATTACCACGAATGGGCATTTAAAAAACCGCTCTGACAAATATTTCGTTTGCAAAATTCACCCCTAAAGGCTATGTCTTGGATGCTGCCATTCAAAAAATGATTGCTCTTGAATGTTATATTATTAACGAATAAAATTAAGTTAGTGGAGCTAAAGTCACACACTACTTAATATATAAAAAAGGTGATAATTCCATGAATAAAGTAAATAATTCGTTATATTCACGCATTGAGTCAATTAATCAAACCCTTCAAGGGAACCTCTCCCTTAAAAAGGTGACAGAGTTAACCCAAGAACTAGACCAAACCCTGAAACAAAAAGCCACTAACATCTTTGATCGGGCCTCTCTTCAAAATCCCATTACGGATTTATACGAGAAACTCCAGTCTAAAGAAATTTCTATTAAAATTTCACAGATTTCAGAAGAAGCCCACCTCATCGAATCGAGCTTAAAAACAGGACCTATCTCAAACGTTGCACTCAATCTTCTCAATCAACACATCAACCAGCTTTTTAAGCACTATTGCCCCTCTATCAATGAACGCAAAGAGATTTCTTATGCACAACGGACCCTTCAGGAGGCTCGTTATTATTTAAAAAATCCAAATAAAAAAATGATCGATCACTTTGAATGGCTCTCTAAACAGCCGCCTACTTTAAATTTGATTCTTTCTGACTCTATCGAATCGGGAGAGTTTGAAGAACTCTTCGATATCGCAGCCTTTGTCTACGATGGTAAAATGAAAGAAGCTAAATTGCGATTTACAAAGCTTCCCGAACAGCAAAAAGATTCTGTTAAAGGCCTCCTAAGAGATCTCGCTGGCGTTGGCTTTGAGGACGCTCTCGAAACAATTCAGGCACTTCTTGGAACGGCTCATAAGCTCGTTGGCAATGATCATATTTATTTGACACAAACGGAGATTGATGACATCTTTTTAGGGCTTAAAAATACCCTAGCCTCTTCCATAATATAAAAACTGCCGCAGATAACAAGAAGTTCTTTTCTCTGGAGCACTTGAGGGTAACCCACCTCAAGCGCTTCTGTTATTCTCTCATAGCACGAATAGTTCGCATATAAAACGGAACTTAAGTCCTTTAAAGACGCAGCTCTTTCCGTAGAGGCTTTGACGAGATAGATGTGCTCTGCAATAGGCATAATTAATTTCAAACAGGCCGCCCAATCTTTATCCTTGGACATGCCGAAAACAAATCGCTTTTTTTGATTGGGATACTGTTCACTCAAAGCCTCAATTAAACGGATAAATGCATCGGGGTTATGTGCGACATCAAAGATGGCCTCCCCCACTTTTTCAAAGCGGCACGGGGGGCGTTTTGTAAGGGCTTCTGCAATGCAATCTTCTTTTATACCCAAAAGCTCTAATGCCCTGCGTGCAATGGCGTTATTTTCTGCATCATAAAAGCCGCCGAGATAGCTCTTATAGACAGGAGATCCAAGTTCTGCAGCTTTTTTGTAAATTGCCTCAAAATCTGCATGCGGACCGATGACTACTGGAACTCTCCTTTTAATAATGCCGGCTTTCTCTGCCGCAATTTCTTCTAGAGTAGATCCCAAAATAGCGGAGTGTTCGATGCTAATAGATGTAATAATACTTAAAATTGAAGTAATCACATTCGTTGCATCTAACCGCCCCCCCAATCCCGTTTCAATGACCGCAATGTCTACCTTCTCTTGCCTGAAATACTCAAAGGCAACGATTGTGGCTCTTTCAAAAAAGGAAAGCGTGGGCTCCCATCCTGCAGAGATCTCCTCAACTCTACTTTCTGCAATCGGCTCGGAATTGATCTGGATCCTCTCGCAAAAAGAAAAGAGGTGAGGTGACGTGTTGAGGCCGACTCGATAGCCTGAAAATTCTAACGCTTTAGCAATTTTAAAGGCGACAGACCCCTTGCCGTTGCTCCCTGCAATATGAATGCATGGGTAGGCATTCTGGGGATTGTTCAGAGATCTTAAAAGCTTTTTAAAATCATCAAATTTGGTCTCCAAAGCGAGTTATGCAACTCCCTCTTTGGAAAAGATTTTAGAAAATGTCTCTTGGTTCACCCAGGAACAGCCCAAGGGAATATAGTCCTTTACGCTGCCATGGAAGTCGGATCCTCCACTAATAAGCATCTTTCTCTCTGTTGCTATTTGAATCCATTTTTTTTCATCTGCTGGAAAAAACCGCGCGTAATAGCACTCGATCCCATCAAATGGCAATTGGAGAAGCTCTCTGATTTTTCGTCGATGATCTAAAAGATGGGGATGGGCTAAGAAGGCTTTTCCTTGCGCTTGATGGATAATGTCAATTGTCTCTTCAGATGAAAAACTTTTTCCCCGATAGAAACAGGGTTTATCATCTCCTAAATAGAGCTGAAAGGCATGCTTGATACTATTGACATAGCCTTTTTCGACCATCAGTTGGGCAATATGGGGCCGGCCAATGCTTTTTTCTCCACGGGCTAGAAGCTCAGATTCTGCAATTGGCATCCGATGCGCCCTTAATTTTTCTAAAATGACCTGATTGCGCTCCAATCTGCGCTGCTCATGTTTTTTACAAAAAGCGATTAAATCAGGATCATCGAGTAAAAAATCATACCCTAAAATGTGAACGCTCATCTCTTTAAAAACAGAAGAGAACTCCACTCCTGTCCCCAAAAGAATGCCCACCTCTTTAGCTACCTTAGTCGCGATTGGGTAGGCTTCAATGGTGTCGTGATCGGTGATAGACAGACCTGATAGACCAATCTCTTTGGCATGGCGTACAAGCTGATCTGGAGTAAAAGTTCCATCACTACACGTTGTATGGCAATGGAGATCTGCTCGAAACATAAGGTTACTCTAATTTGTAAGGGATGCAGCGGATTTCCATTTCGAGATCGACGCCCATCTTTTCTTTGATTGTTGAGCGGATTACGTTGACTAAGTCGAGCACATCGCATGCTTTTGCAGAGCCCTTGTTCACAATAAAATTGGCATGTAGGGTAGAGACTTCAGCGCCACCTACTTTTGTTCCTTTGAGCCCTGCTTGTTCAATGAGAGAGCCAGCAGATTCAGGTTTTGGATTGCGAAAGACACATCCAATCGATTTATCGCCATAGGGCTGTGTGTGCGTGCGGTAATCAAGGATTGAGAGCTGCTTCTTTCTTGCATCCTCAAATGGCTGTAGCTGAAATTTTGCAGAAATAATACAGCCTTTTTTGTGTTGAAACGAGGAAAAACGATAGGAGAAATTAATCTCATCTTTTCGTAAAACTTCCAACACCCCCTTCTCATCCACAAAACTAACCTCTCTTACAATCTCGGACGTCTCCGCAGCGCTAGCTCCCGCATTCATGTAAATAGCGCCGCCTACACTTCCTGGAATGCCAGAGGCAAATTCAAGCCCCGCCCATCCTTGACGCGCCGTCTGCGTTCCCAAAAGAGAAAAGCTATATCCCGCTCCCGCATGAACAACCGGCCAATCGAAATGGCAAAATGCAATTTTATTTAAAATGACAAGACCATCAAATCCCCTGTCGTGAAAGAGGCAATTTGATCCTTTTCCGATAACGATGTAAGCTAAGTGTTCTCTATGACAATAGGCTAAAAGAGACTGCATCTCTTCTATTGTTTGGATCTCAATGAATAATTTAGCTGGACCACCAATACCAAAGGTAGAAAATTGACTTAAAGGTTTTTCGACTTCAAACCGAAAGGGGAATGGCATCTGGGATTTCTTCTCTTTTTTTCTCTTGATTCTGATAGATTGCATCTAAAATAGCATTAACAAAACTCGCTGCCTGAGAGGTTGCGAATTTCCGAGTGAGTCGGATCGCTTCCGCAATCGCTACTTTAGATGGGATGTTAGAAGAAAATAATAACTCATAAAGCCCCAAGCGCAAGATATTTCTCTCCACTCGAGGAATCCTTTCAAAATCATAAGATTCAGAATATTCAGTGATGATTAGATCGATTTCAGTCAGCTTTTCTTGGATCTGTTTTTTCTTCTCGTGAGCCAGACGCATCACTGTCTTGGAAACGGCAAGTTCCTGCATCAGCATCGCTGTGATATCAGCCTCATCCGGCTCTGAAAAATCATAGCTGTAGATGAGTAAAAAAATAATTTCACGCAGCTTCTGCGGAGCAATTGCCATAACTGAAGTTACCTCTTTGAAAGAGGTACAGAATAGCATATCGGATGAGTTATTGACCAGCTCTTAAGACTAACTTGACAAAGTCACATTAGACAAGACTTTTTTTGAGCGTCAAAGCTCCCGGGGTTCGAAGATCTCAAATGGGGCTAGTATTGGCCAATACAACCACATTTGCGATGTTCGAACCTCGGGAGCTTTGACGCTCAAAAAAAGTCTTGTCTAATGTGACTTTGTCAAGGCAGCTGAGTAGTTTCTTTCGCTTAAGAGCTGCTGAACAAGTCTAAGTCCATTATCCGTTAGATAAAAAGCCGTATCTTGGCCCTTTTTGATGAAATTTGCCTTGGCCAAAAGAACGGACATCGCATTGATACCTCGATCATTTTGCCCAATTGCTTTACCGACGACATACCGATCGATCTCTTGCTGGGAATCTCCTGCGATGCAGGCGAGCTCATAGAGCTTCATTAGAAACATCTCGTCTTTCGTCATTGCTTTCTGGCTCATGGGGTGCTCCCTTTCTTGATCCGTATTCCAGTTGGTGTATCTTCTAAAATGTAGCCCGCATCGTAGATAAATTTGCGGCACTCGTCTGCAACCTGCCAATTTTTTTCCGTACGCGCTGTCTCTCGTTTACGCATCGCTTCGACAAGCTCTGCAGGGATCTCTTCTGCCTTTTGATCAAGCGGAAGAACGCCTAACACGCGATCGATTTTGTGAAGGAACTCGAGGATGTCTTCAGCTTCTCGCACACCCACTTGCCCTAGATCACAGAGGACATTGATCTCGCGCATCATATCGAAGATGGACGCTAATGCTGGGGAAATATTTAAGTCATCTGCAAGGTGCGTTTTAAAAGAGATGAGGGTCTTTTCTAAAATGGGAAATACTAAGCCACAATTTTTTTTCTCGCGCATCGAGTGGATGATCTTATCGACAATTTTTCCCTCTTCTTTGAGCGCTCTTTTTAGAATGGGCTTCATAAAGTCAGGATCTAATATATCTCGATCTTTTTCATCGCGCACTTCATGGACGATGGTATTTAAGATTTTTTTCGCTTCGGGAAGGCCCTGGAGATTTTTCTCGAGGATTGGAGTGAGAAGATTGCGCTGCTTCTCTTCTTTAATCGCGTGCATGATCCGATCAGAAATGCCTCTTGTTTCCGGAAGCTTTCCTAAAGTTCTATCCAAAATGGGATGCAACTCAGACGGATTCAAAATGCCACATTTCTTACTTGATCTCACATCGAAGAGGATCCGATCGTGGATCTGTTTTTTATATGGGTTATCTGGAAGCGCTTTTTCCAAAATAAGATCAAGCGCTTTAATGAGTTTGTCTTTTTGAATCTCTTTAAGCCGCGCGATAAAATCGGAAAAGCGTTGCAAGGTTACCTGCGCGCTATCGAGCGCAGTAAATGAAAAATTCAGCTGCGTGCGGTAGTGGGTCTGCAGAAGTAAGTAGCGGATGGCATTTCCTGTATATCCCTTATCTAAAAGATCGCGCAGGGTGTAAAAATTGCCCAAACTTTTTGACATCTTTTTATGATCGACGAGCAGATGTTCTGCATGGAGCCAATATTTTACAAAGTGTTTACACGAGAAGGACTCGGATTGTGCAATTTCATTTTCATGATGAGGAAATATGTTATCCACACCACCCACATGGATATCAATCCGCTCACCTAAGAGCTTCATCGCCATTGCCGAACATTCAATATGCCAACCGGGTCGTCCAGGACCAAAGGGACTGATCCAAAAAATCTTTCCATCACGCTCTGAATCATACGCTTTCCACAACACGAAGTCGCAGACATTGTCTTTTTCATATTCGTCGGTAGCCAATCGATTGGAAGCGCCCGCCTGTAATTCATTCAGATGGAGGTGTGATAATCTTCCGTAAGATGGGAATTTCGCAATTGCAAAGTAGATGCTGTTATCTTGGGCCTTGTAGGCAATTCCCTTATCCAATAAACCTTGAATCATGGAGATCATTTCAGGGAGATATTCCGTCGCAGCGGGGTAGTGTTCGACTTTTTCAATGTTGAGTGCTTGCAAATCTTCAAAAAAAGCTTTGATGTAGGGTCGCGTAAACTCTTCCAAAGAAACCCCTTTCTCGATCGCCCCTTTAATCGTCTTGTCGTCTACATCGGTTAAATTCATGACCTGCTTGACGTCAAACCCAAAAAATTTTAAAGATCTGCGTAAAAGGTCTTCGAAAACGTAGGTGCGAAAATTTCCAATATGCGCAAAATTATAAACGGTTGGGCCGCAGGTGTACAGGCGTATCGTGCGCCCTTGTAAAGGAATAATTTCTTCCCTTTGGCGACTTTCTGTATTATAGAGCTTTAAATGAAAGGACATGTTTTTTACTTAAATTCCATTTTCTTCTAGAAGACGATAATGAGTCTTGCCTGTTCCAGTCAAGGGAATCTGATCTAATTGCTTCACTTCTGCAATTTTAACAAGCCTCCCGGAGCCAGATTCTTTTAAGGCCTTATTCACATCTTCTTTTGAAACTGCAAATGTCGTAAATAGAATGACTTGCGGTTTATCCCCTTCTTTTTCTTTTACACCAACCGCGAGAGCTGGTCCTTGAGCTTTTAAAGGGATCCACTCTGCCTCGTAAGCGAGCTTAAAAATCTCCTCTTCTAATCCCCCGAGGCTGACCATCTCCCCTCCAATCTTCACAAACCGCTTCAAACGTCCTGAGAGGATTAAAGAGCCCTCTGGATCCAGATAGCCTCGATCCCCAGAAAGGTACCAATGCTTGCCTCCAATCAGGACAAAAGGGTTGCGCGTTGATCCCAGATACCCCTTGAAGATGCCGGGGCCTCTGATACAAAGCTCCCCTTCTTGAGTCCCATCCAAAGGTTGCTCTGTTGCGCTATCGATCACCAATAATTCAACACAGGAAATAGGCTTGCCTACACCCTTCGTAGGGAAATTAGGCCGATTAATCGTAATAATCGGGCTACATTCGGTAATGCCATACCCCTCAATGAGCTGAGCGCGAGGTAGATTCTCTTTAACATATTTAAAGAGCTCCTGAGGGGCTTTTTCAGCGCCTGCAACAACCAAGCGCAGCGACTGGAGATCTTTTGGATCTGCCACTTGAAAAAGAGCCTTGAAAAAGCTCGGCGCACAACAAAAAAGAGTGGGTTTCCATAATTGGATATCCTTGGCAAGCCCATGACTATCTGTCGGATCGGGGGCATAGGCCACCCGGATACCGGCGAGCAGCGGAAGTAATCCTGTAACTGAAAATCCAAAAGAATGAAAAGGAGGAAGGACTCCATAGAAAATCGCATCTGAATTAAGTCCCGCTACCTCTAATGCAGCCTTTTGATTGCTCAGTAAATTCGCATGCGTAAGAGGAACACATTTAGGAGAGGCTTCCGCGCCACTTGTAAACAAAAGAACGGCTATATCGTCCGTTTGAACATCTTCTAATTTAAGTTTTTTCATCAGAGAAGATTTTTTATAATAACTTTGAATGAGCGCTTTCACCTTGTCTTTCCACGTGATCTTAAGCCTTAAGTCTTCCATGAAAAGGAATAGCTCTTCCACTTTTCCCAAATCCCCATTTTCTAAGCGATCCAAAAAAGACTCAGAACTCACAACTGTGCTGATGCGAGAGAGCTCGACTGCATAATCTAATGCCTTACTCCCCGATGTCCAATTGATCATTACGGGAATTTTTTTTGCCAATAAAATGGCTAAAATCACAAGATAAGCGGTCGTTGTCGCAGGAATCATCACCCCCACATGCTCACCTGGAATCTCTTTCATTTTTTGAGAGAGAAGAAGCGCTACCATTTTTAATTTCTGGTAACTCCACAATCCACTTAACCGATCGACACAAGCGGATCCTTTCCCCATCCGATCACAAGATCTTAAAAAAACTTCTTGAATCGATTTCCCAGAGGCTATCTGTGGAGACAACCTCCCCTCTTCTTTCCCCCAAGAAAACGACTCCACTTTAGGAGTATAAGAAATAGGCCTTGTCTTTTTGTACCCAGAAGCTGCCTGCAACACATCTTCCACAGAAAGAAGATCCCCTGGGATGAGATCCTTCACCTCGTACCGCTCATCGAGAAAAACGTAGAGCTGCGCTGTGTCTAAAGAATCTAGCCCCAAATCGTGAGAGAGGCGCATCTGCCTTTTAATCTGATCTACGGGGCGATGCGTTAACCTGGCGATCTCTTGAAAAACCCCCTGCTTGATTTCCTCTGGAATGAATTTCAATTCCACATCCGCGATAGGAGCCTCTTGTGTCACGACAATTGGCACAAACTTTTGCTTCCACAACGAATAGGACACCAATTTAAGAGGCTCTGGTCCTGTTTCCGGGTATTGATTATACCATCTTTCCAAGTACTTATTGAGAGAGAGCCGATTAGCCGTATATGGAAAGTCAGATGGAGCCGCCTGCATTTCAATAGTCACCTTGCGCCGTGGAAGAAAAAAGATCCCATTTTTTAGAAGGATTTTGACGCAATTGAGCAATGTTTTTCCAAAGTCTGGAGACTGTCCCGTTGGAGCTTTTGAAAATTGACTCCCCCATAAGCCCGTTGTCCGAATCAAAACGACATTTGCATCGGGACATTCTTGGAGTAAGTCATGGACAAAAGAAGCTCCCCCAATTAATTCCAGCCCGCTTAACTTCAATTTTCCAGCTGGGTAGATGAGGAAGTTTTCTCCTCTTTTCAGCTCCGTAGCGACATTTCCGAATTGTTTTTTCACTTTTTTTGCGCGCCACTGACTTGCGGCAATATCCATCGCAGGTAAAGGCATCGCCCGAACGAGATCTAAAAAAAACCGAAATCCCTTCAAATTATAAAAATGCTCAACGATAAGGGGAATTGGCTGAAAGCGGTTCCTCAAAAGCACCATTAAAATCACAGGATCAATTTCTGCTGGGTGATTGGGTAAAAAAAGGATTCCTCCAGGTTTTGCCAAAGCTACTGGTTTTAAGTTTTCAAAGCCCCTCACCTCAATGGAATAGCGCAGTCTGATTAAAGTTCTAACCCAGGCTGCGATGAGATTAACTCCATAATCGCATAGTATATTTCGTTTCATGCACACCCAAAAAAATGAATAAAAGGGACACGAATTCGATTATAAAAAAATTGAACAAAAAGAGCCAGCGTCAACATGATTTCTCAGCAGCTCCCGTTAAAAAGATTTTTTTGGGCTTGAGGGTCACTAGACCTCTTTCGAAATTCCTCTGTGATCTCTGTCCCCTCGAGAGAGCTTGCGAAGCGGGTGGTAGAAAAATTCATAAAAGCCCTATCGGAACGAGAGACAAGTAGATCATCGTATACCCAACTCGGTCATGAACTTGGATTTGGACCTGCGCGAAAGCTCCCGCGGATCATCGATCTTAAGTCGCCCCATATTAACAATATGGGGCGACTTAAGATCGACGATCCCCGGGGCTTTGGCGCGGTCCAAATTCCAAGTTG
>CAMAVL010000024.1 GCA_945861735.1 Chlamydia trachomatis | reverse complement strand
GTCAATAGAGAAATTAAGCGGCGGACTCGAGTAGCGGTGTTGTTCCCGAATAAGGAATCAGCTCTACGATTGGTGACAGGAGTAATTATCGAAATCCATGAGGAGTGGGTGACCGGGAAAAAATATTTAGACATGAGTCCGCTATTGGGGCGTGGCTCGGACAACGAATAAATTAGGAGGACAAAAGGAGGGTTTGATTGAATTTACAGAAAAAGAGTTGCTTTATCTGAATATAAAAGCTATACTCTTTTGAGAATTGGAGGGGCAGATGGTAAAAAATTTGATTACAGCGTTCATAGCTTCTATACTTTGTATTTCATGCTTACAAGCAGATTACATTCAAATAAAGTCTTTTAATGAAATTTCTGATGAATTACAAAATTCCGATAAAAGCACTCTGATAGTTTTTGATGTTGATGAAGTCTTAATTACAACCGAGGATCATTTTATCCATCCTTATGCCGATCACATATTTGTACCTCTAATCAAAAAAGCCATGGCTGGTGCTGCAACACCTGAAGAAAAGAAAGACTTAGAAGAAAAATTGAGCCTAAGCATGTTACAGCCAAAAAGAATTCTTATCGAAGAAGAAACTCCTAAACTCATTCAAATGCTTAAAAATAAAGACATTAAGGTTATTGCACTAACAAGCTGCCCCACAGGAGCTTTTGGCATCATTCCTAAAGTTGAACGTTGGCGCATTAATCATCTTAATTCCTTAGATATTAATTTTGCATCTTCCTTTCCAAATGTTAATCGTCAATTCTTAGATGAAATCGCAGTTCCAGGAAAAGCAGCTCCCCTATATGAAGATGGTGTTTTATTTTCAAAAGGATATAAAAAAGGTGAAGTGTTAAAAGCATTTTTCAAACAATGCAATTTTCATCCTTCAAAAGTCATTTTTATTGATGATCTGCATGAAAATCTAGATAGCGTTAAAGCTGAATTGACAGATTTAAATATTGAATTCAAAGGATATCAGTATGTAGGTGCAACACGTTTTTTTAAACAAGAAGCAGATGCATCAATCTTAAATTATCAGTTCGCTCATCTTATAAAAAACAAGGAGTGGCTAAGCGATCTGGAGGTTAAAAAACGTCTTCAAACTCACTGAAGCCTTCAAGAGAAAATCATTGGCTTTCAGAACAAGCAATTGTGCAGACACTGCTTGCACAATTGGCTTTTGACGAAATACATTTATAGGAAAGATTTTACTCTTCTGAAGGTTTGAGAGATTCTCTGCAGTCTAAAAGATTACGAAGAACTTCACTCAGCTCTTCTTCGTTTTGCATGACAATTTCTTGCTTGCGTAATTCCTCAAATTTGCCATATTCCGATAAAGCAAGCTCTTTAGCCATTTCAGCAGAAATTTTCCCAGCATGGGTTAAGATTTGAGCTTCATTGAGTTGAAGAAAAGCATCCAATTTTGTCTTCCAATCAGCCATATACATCACTTTACGTTGGCGTGCTTGCCTTTCTGCAAAATCTAAGTACTGGCTTACAAGCAATTCTAAATCTTTTATCTCTTCATGTTGAAGATAGTTTTTAGCAATCTCAACATCTTGTCTATTCAATTTTTTTCCTCTACGAGCACCATCCCATGTCATTAATCCCATGTTTGGCTTGCTCGCATCCACTCTTTTATGGATGATTTCTGCAGCTGTCAATCCAGTGACTGCATAAAGAAGCTTATTTTGGACCGTTTTGAAAAATTCCTGAGTCATAGGATGATCGGATGAGTAATCAGCACTGAGAGTGTAAATGTCTCTGATTTTTTGATAAAAGCGTTTTTCAGACGATCTTATGGTCCGAATACGCTCTAATAACTCATCAAAATAGTCAATTTTTCCAGGTTTGCTCAAGCGTTCATCATCTAATATGAAACCCTTGACGATGTATTCTTTGAGTTGTTGAGTCGCCCATTGCCTAAATTGGATGCCTCGATGAGAGCTTACTCTATAACCAACAGCTATAATCGCTTCTAACCGATAGAGTTGCGTTCGATATTTTTTGCCATCTGAAGCAGTTATTAAGGATTCCTTAATAACTGAATTCTCAACGACTTCTCCCTCTGAAAAAATGTTTTTTAGATGCATATTGATGTTTTGAGGGGTAGTCTGAAAAAGCTCTGCCATCAATTTTTGACTGAGCCATACAGTCTCATCCTCAAGATGAACTTCAATGCGTTGCCTGCCATCTTCAGTTTGATAAAGTAAGATTTGACTTTCATTTTTTTGCATCTCTGTCATTATTTTATTCCTTTGAATCAGGGAGCAGAAGGTTTCTGACAATGATATTATACAAATGAGAACTTCTCGATGCTTCTTTATTAGCCTTATCGGAAGCAATAGCAATGGTAACTCCATTGTCTAAGAAAACT
The DNA here is from genome assembly GCA_945861735.1 of Chlamydia trachomatis. Lineage (GTDB taxonomy): Bacteria > Chlamydiota > Chlamydiia > Chlamydiales > Rhabdochlamydiaceae > CAMAVL01. The sequence goes on along the minus strand of CAMAVL010000024.1, from coordinate 13,689 downwards.
GAAAAAAAAGCTGAGGATGAGGGTATTCCCCCTCCATGAACGATTTCTCTATTATCTGCGGAATAAAACTCCTGACCATATTTTTCAACTAGACCCATGAAATCCGAATCTTGGATGCATTTTTGTCTAATCCATTCGCCAAAAGCATGAAGATGCTTGACTGTAGTCCAGTAACCACCAGCAGGGCTACCGCAAAGATACCCTGCAATTGCATCTTCTTGATTGAAATTACCCTGCGGGGGTTTTGAACAAAAAAGAGTTATCCCCGCCTTATCAAGAATGTGTTTTTTTAAGATGGAATTGTAATCAAGTGGTTCAAATTTTTGATAATGATATTGAATAGATAAGCCTAAAAGCAATATTCCAAGATTGCTATAACGAGATTCACCAGGCTCTAGATTAAACACTTTCTCATCAGAAAAAGGTAGAAAATCTTCTGGGTGATGTGGAAGTGGTATGGGTCGCTGCGCTTTTATAGAGCTTTCAATTGCATCTACGTACTTCCCTAAGTAATCGCCAAATCCTCCTCTGTGTATCATTGTATCATATAGGGTCGTTGCCCTAATACGTTGTTGCACATTCAATGGCAATGACTGCATAGTGAGTGTGTCCACTTTCAAGGGAGAAAATAAAGAACTTTCTTTTATCACTCCCTCCTCTAGCATGATAAGAGTCAAAATCCCAGTGTAGACTTTACCGATAGAGTGTATTGCAAATATTAATTCGTCTTCTTTCCGTGATTCAAATTGTTCAGAGGAGACTCTATAAGTATTTTTTTCATCCGATAAATATACTACTCCAGAAAACTGCGTGTCCTGTATGTACTCCTTTAGATCTTTTAAATCTTCCGAAGTAATGATTTTTTTAGATTTGTCGATGTGTACAGGCGGCAAGCTATCAGAAGGAGATTCAAGTTCTTTTCTATACCAATTCCCGTGCATCTTAGTATCGTGTGTTTGTTGAATTGAAAGTGTTTTCTGATCTTCAAGAGAGACTAGTCCATTAGAAACACATATTAGCAGCCAACAACAAAGAACCTTTAAGAGAGGGGTGATGTTCATAAGTAAACTCGTTATGACTAGAAGGGAAGTATATCATGGCGAATTCAAAAATGCCATGCTAAAATATACCTCTTGTTTTCTACGAATTGTACGAGAGGAGAGCTGTTACACATTCAGTATTTTTGGTTGGCTAAAATGACGATGATTGATAAATTCATCCCTTTATCTTAAGGAAAAAAATTGATGAAGTTTTACATCGCAACCTCTCTTTCAAGGATGTCAGCTCATCAAGCGGTGAGAGAGTCTCTAAAAAAATTTGGTCATGAAATTTCATATGACTGGACTCTGCATGGCAGTGTAAAATCAGTTAGCAAAGAGCGTCTGCGAGAAGTGGCATCACTAGAACTAAATGGTGTGTCTGAGGCAGATTTTGTTGTTGTTCTTCTTCCTGGTGGACATGGAACTCATCTGGAACTTGGATTTGCAATCGCAAGAGAAAAGAAAGTGTTTCTTCATAGCGAGGACCCTATAATTTTTGAACTCGGCCCCCAGACAAATGCTTTCTATCATCATCCTGATATAATCCGTCTTCAATGTCCTCTGACTGATGTCGGAACGGCTCTACAATCCTTTCTTGGACAACCAGCAATGATTCTATAAGCTTTTTATTCCTAATTACTTCTTCTTATTTTCGATATCTCTTTCAAATCCAAGAACTTTCATTACAAAAACGCTGAGACCAGAGGCAAATGTTATCTCCGTTTCCTTTGATAGAATTTCAAAGACATATGCATGTTCGCCTACGATTTGTGTGCTTGTGGCGTTAGTGACAATACTAAGATCTTTGTAAGTTTTTAGCCGAGCAATGAAGTCTCTAATAGGTACTACATAATTCTCAGTCAGCGGATATAAGCTCAGCTCTACAGTAATACGCATAGTTTTTCCTTAACTCGTTTGATTTTATTGAGAATTTGCCTTTTGTTATATCCGAAATGTTCCTTAAGGTCTTCTATATTCCCACATTCACCAAAGTCAGCAAGACAAATGGCTATGCCATCTTTACCAATATATTTATGCCACCCTTGCTCTATGCCTGCTTCAATACTAATCTTAACCGTGCCCTGCAGAAGAGTTTCTTTATACTCCTCTGTCTGCTTTTCAAAAAGCTCCCAAGAAGGCATAGATACTACACGTGCTGCGGGACCAAGCTCCTCAGCTACTTCAAGGGCTAATTGAACTTCTGAACCAGTAGCTAGAAGAAGATAAGTGATAGTATCGGTGGCCTCTTGTTTGATAATATAGGCTCCTTTCAATGCCTCATCTAAAGAGCTACAAAGTAGTTTTGGAAGTGGTTGTCTAGATAAAATAATTGCCGTAGGTCCTTCATGTTGGAGAGCAGCGATCCAAGATGCCTTTACTTCATTAAGATCTGCGGGTCTGATTACAACTAAACCAGGAATGCCACGAAGAGAACTTAATTGCTCAACAGGTTGATGCGTTGGTCCATCATGACCTACGAAAATGGAATCGTGAGTTAAATGATAAACAACCCTCAAACGCATAAGAGCCGCCATGCGTAAAGCACTTCTCATATAGTCAGCAAATGCAAGAAAAGTTCCAATTACAGGCACAATTAATCTCGTTTGTGCCATTCCAGCAGCTATGGCTGCCATTGCAAATTCTCGTACCCCGTATTTAATATTTCTACCTTTAAATTCATTTCTAGAAATAGCACTAAAATGTCGTAAAAATGTTCCATCTGAAGAGGAAAGATCTGCTGACCCCACAATTAAGGAAGGCATATATTCAGCGATGGCATTTAATACTTCGTGCGATGCCCAACGAGTAGCAATTGGAGATTCAACATCAATTTTTGCAATGATAGTTCTAAGTTCAATTTTAGGCTCTTCTATGGTGAGATTTGGAGCAACCCTCGATTTTTCCTGAAAGAATTCGTAGATTGTAGGATCCACATAGAACGGCTCTTTATCTATGTTTAAGTGGATCTTTGCTTGTTCTATTTCTTCAAGCCCTAACGGCTTACCATGAGCTGCAGGAGTACCTTCTTTGGTCAGTGCCCCTTTCCCAATTTTAGTATGGGCAATGACAATTACAGGTTTGCTTTGATTTTTTCTAAGTGGGGTGAATGTTTCCCTAATTTGATCAAAATCATGACCATCAATTTCAAATACATCCCAATGTTGAGCTTCAAACCGTAGTTTTATGTTTTCTGAAAAGCTTTCATCAACATACCCATCTAAAGTTGTTTTGTTACTGTCATAAATTAAAATAAGATTATCCAAACATAAATGGCCTGCTAAAGAGCAAGATTCATATGAAACCCCCTCCATTAGACAACCATCACCTGCCAAAACAACGACTTTGCTTGTAATACCTTGGGTTTTTAAAGCCAACGCTTGGCCAATAGCAAATGCTACTCCTTGTCCATCCACTCCTGTTGTTGCTTCAATTCCTTCGGTTTTGGTGATATCAGGATGACTGGGGGTTTTGGAACCAAATTGTCTAAATTTCTTGAGATCGTGAATGGATATAGGAAAGCCAGACATATGCAAACAGGTGTAGAGCCACAAAGAGCCATGACCCGCTGATAAGACCAATCTATCCCGATCTTTCCAATTAGGATATTCAGGATTGTATTGCAAAAACTCAGCAAATAAAAATGCACCTAACTCTGCACAACCCATTGGAAGACCTGGGTGACCAGATCCTGCATGCTCTACTGCATCCATGGTTAGAGAGCGAATTGTATTTGCAATTTTTTTTAACATGGACGGAGTATAGCAACCTGAAATTAGAAAGAAAAGTTCTAAGTAGCTCTGCTAAAGTTAAAAATAGAACGATTTTAGAAAATTTTGGAAAAATTTTTTAGAAGTCTCTCCTTAAAGGCGATTTTCATAAATATGAACAGGTACCGCTTCTATTTAAGGATCATACCCCCTCCATTTTCCCAAGGTGCTCGTTCCATCTCCTGGGAGTCCCATTAGTTTTCTGCAGGATTCTTTGTCTTGTTTGTAACCGCTTTGATGAACTCGCTTTTCTTGACATAGCCGAAAAAGCCATTGGGGAACGATTCAAAAGGCAGGAAGGCAAGATACGCTTCTCTATTGCCTCCTGAAGCGTAGAAACGTTGACGGGCTTGTGTCTCTAGCATCCTCTGGTGTTGAGCATCTCGTGGCTTGCCTATGCCAATTAAAGCCCATAGTCTATCGCCTGACCCCATCTTCTCCAGTTTGTTTAATCGTATCTTATGAGACATGAAAACCTCCTATTCTGTAATGGTATCTTCTAGTTTTCTGATTCGTTGCTCAACGTCCTTGAATTCCATATATTTGAGAGTCATATTCAAGAGATCAATGGCTACTCTATGTCGAACCGACTCTGATTCTGCATGGTCAAGCAAACCGATGAGGGTTTCACACGCTTTTGAAGCTGTCGCTTTCAGGCGATCTACAGCTTGGTTAACAGCTTCATTCTTTCTGTTTTCTAGCTCTTGTCGAAATGCTGGCTGATTTAGCCAATCAAATATTTGCTTTGGAGATACCCCAGATTGTTTGGCAGCTGATTCGATATTCGGGTTGCTGATCAGAAAAGGCAACGCATGGAGTTGTCGCCTAGTTAAAGATGATCTTTCTTTCATGAGATTTCCTTACGTTTTATTACTATTTATTATTTCTCCCTCAATCCATTCTCTTAGATTAATACCTTCAATGAAAGCATCACCGGCAGACTTACCTGTAGGGGTGAGCATTCGATAAATACTAGGAAATTGTCTTTTCCACTTCACCCAAGCTAAAGCTCCTGCTTGATCGAAATCTGGTAGGAATAGAATGCGCTTTGTAGATCGCAATAACGCATCTGTATCTGCGTCAATCGGCTTTGTGCTGCCACCCAGAGCAACACTATAGAGTAAATCTCCAACTTCCTGTTGGCTAAGTAAACCATCGAACTCCGATTCAAGCACAAGTCCCACTGGCAACTGAGTATTTCCATATATCGAAGGGCATGACTTTGATCCAGAAATCTCAACGTACTTAGGCAATGAGTCATTCTCTCTCCAAGCTGATCGACGGATCTTAAGTTTTACAACTTGCCCATCGTCTGAAAATGTGGGGACAGTAAAGCCAACGGGCAGCCAAATTTTCTGATAGGTTCCGTCATCTTTAATGCGTTCTTCTAAACCCCAATCCTGACGACTGCATTTAAATTCACGGTCCTGACAATCACCAGGATTAAATCCAATCTTGAACTTCTTAATAGACTCGGTCGTGAATCCACGCTCTTGCACTTTTTTGAAAGCTTCAAGGTTCTTTATCAAATTAGCATGGCACCATTCTGTAAATGCTGTTGCCTTTTCGATCCACTTTTGGGGTGGATTTACAGAAATCAGTGGTTTAGGAATTTCTTTTGACATTACTGTAAACTGGCGTGTTTTTGGAGCAATCTTCAGTCGAGCACAGGCATCTCGATAATTCAGACCATGCAATTCTCGAAGAAAAGTGATTGCATCCCCATATTTTCCACATTTTCGACAGCTATAACGTCCTCCTTGATATTCACCGTTCTTGTTATGGCAGTTAGGCCAGATAAGGAAACGATCCTTGCCATCCTTACAAAAGGGACATGGCGAACAATATTCACCTCCATGACATGTAGCTTTTCTTCGAGGAGAATATCCTATTTCTTCGATCAGGTATTTTATATTCATACCCTAACCCCATTTGGTCAAATACTGGTATTTGATCGGAAAAAAGTTCAAATACCAATTTACAAGCATATGTAAGATGCTTAATTGATCATTTTTATCGTCAAATACCTGTCGAAAACTCCTCAAATACCAGTATTTCATCACATCAAATACCGCTATATTCTTTAGATATAGCGGTATTTGATGTGACAAATGATGAATCCAAGCATGAAATCTAATCATTCAAATTCTCCTTTTCTTGCATTGCATCAACCCAGTACACCCAAGGATTTCGACTGCTTGACTTTTTTCTGGGGTCGCTTAACTCTCTTTGGCATTCCTTTGCATTCTCCAGCTCATTTAATAACTTTCGGGTATAATCTTCCGTTTTAGCAATTGCTTCTGCTAAGGTTTTACAGGTAAGACAAGTGCCCGCATAACGTTTCATCTCCGCTTTAAGCTGGTCTTTATCACTGGCTTTTGACCCGCTTGTTTGTGCTGAGTCGTTAGGATCATTCCAAGACACGTATGCGCTCTTGCATTCAACTTGGGACTGTAAGCTGAAGCTCTGGCTAGTCCACTGTTCTCCATCTTTTAACTTTTCACAAGACATGACCGCATATGGAGCAGTATCTGATGGTTTCTCAATCTTGATCATGAAATCCATTGCACCACGTAGTGCACTACTTCCTCGCTCGGAAGCCCCGTTCTTATTTGTGTGGTGTACCAGTATCACGACACATCCAAGTTCTTTAGCTGCCCAGCGGCATAAATACAGAACCTTACCCATATCTTTGGCACTGTTCTCATCCGCTTCTGTTGTGGCTGTGTGCAATGTGTCGATTACAAGAACATCAAGAGCTTCCACCTCTTTTTTGAGCTGGCGCTCTCGCCATTGATAAACAAACTGTTTAATTGTTGTAATATCTGAGTCGTCATTCTCAAGGTATAATTGTGGCATTGTTTTATAAAAGGTGAAGTTGGGCATTGTAACAACTCCATGATGTGTTGCAGCTGCTTGGAATCTGGCTGGCAACCCACTAATGCCCTCACCAGCGCAATAAGCAACATTTAAGCGACACTTCACAGCAAATCTATTGGCTAACAACTTGGCCATGCAAAGGGCTATAATCATCTCAATAACAAAAAATGTTTTACCGCAGCCTGATGGTCCATAAACCATGCCAACATCTCCCTCCCCAAAAATTTGATCAAGAAGCCATTCTTTAGGAGGCATTTTTAGAAGTTCTTCAAATGAATACGGAATAAAGGTGAGTTTATCTTTCAATTTGCTCTCAGCTTCCTTTACCATCTCGTCAAAGGTTGAACTCCTATCTGGAGCCGAATTCTGAGCTTCTTTTGTGTGAAATATTTCATGCATTCTAGCGGAGTTTTCAGATACAAGAGGATTCATCACGATGCTCCCTGTTCATTGGGTGCGTGTCTAGGCGACAGACTCCAATAGATGTTTCTAAGTCCAGTAAAATTCAATTCCCGAAGAAACATTGGCAGATAGAGCCTGACTACTTCAGCATTCCTCTCTGCATTGTCAAAATGCTCGATGTCCTTGCTTTCCTCAAAGCGAGAAAGCCAGTAGTTAAATTGTTCAAGATACGTGAACATCATATCACGGACAAATTCATCGTCTGCTGGCATGATTAGATCCCTCTCGCATACACTCAATATCTTGATTCTTTCCCGTCGGGTTCTTATTTAAGAAACCTTCTGTTTTACTAAGACAGCTCATTGAGCACCTTTCTCTTTAAGAAGCCTAAAAAGGGTCTCTGGAAGAACGAGTCTTCGGCGGCCTATCTTTAAAAAAGCGCCTTTTAGCCCATTTGTTTCACTTTCAAATGCCATTTTTCTAAGGCCACCAGCGCTTGGGTATTCATAATTTTTATGAAACCCCTTAAATGTGATTGGGATATCGTTGATGCTTGGAAATTCAGACCTATTCATTACAAACTCCTCATGTTTGATATTGCTTTGAATAATTCTGAATATATCAAATTAAAAACACACAAAGCAAAAGTATAAGTAACTGAAAATAAAGTGATTGAATTGTGATTGAATTATTGTGAGGGGAAGTGAAAATCGAATCTATTTTTCCGACTCAATTTATTGACTGAATTTTTTAAGCCTTTTTTGCTTTCCTGCCTGCTGCCGACTTCCTGCTTTCAAGAGTCCGAGGATCTAATTCATTGGTTTTTACGATCTCTTTCCATTTTGTTAAACCGTACTTAAGAATGCCCCTCGGGCATACTTTTCGGTAATCATTAAAGACTGTAGGGAGAGTTGCTGATGAAATTTTAGCCCAGTATTTTTTTGCATGCTCAATAATGAACATTTCTCCTTCAACTCTGTATTTATCGGCTTGCGTTAAACCCTCTGATTGCAGAGAAGGCTCAAGAGAAATTGGATCCTTATCACTTACTTGTGATTGAACATCTTGTATTTTCAGTAACTGTGAATGGATATAGTTTTTAAGAGATTTGAGATACATCTCGTAGTCTTGACGATGGAATTGATTCTCACAACTCAAAAAAGAATCAATAGAAGAGCATGCATTAGGAGATAACTTTCTCTTAAAGGCCATTTGGGCAAATAGCAAAACCTCTATTTCGCACCTTTCTTGAGCATGTTTCCATGCTGTTTCCCGAATGGAAGCCCACCGTCCTCTTAGCGGATTCAGTGCTGGAGATGCTCTGCCAGCGCTGCAACATTGCTGCAAAAACTTGATTTGTTGCCAGCAAAAGGCAGGATTAGTTTCCACCTTGGTTTGCATATTTTTTCGCTTTTCAAGTTTGTCTTGACCTTGATTGAAGAACTTTTTTTCGATCTCTCCAACTTCTGGGTAGAAGAAATCTGAAGAAATAAGCTCAATTGAAGGCATTAAAAAATAACCAACGCTTGGTCCTGTATTGAATATTTTTTTATACAAACTCCGCTGTTTGCTCTTTTTTCTCGATGTGTATTGAACCACCTTTTTGTTGGAAAAATAACCTTCTGTTGATGAATGGATATGATCGAAGCGTATTGATGCTAAGTGTAATTCGGATTGGGCTTTTTGAAATAACCTTGGAGATTCATTTATGAATCGGCACAATGAAGAACTACGACGAAACTCCCACATACTAGAAAGGAGTCGATTATAAAGAGTTGCAGATGAAAATTCTCTAGGCGTTGTGACCATTCGTATAATGCGAACGAGTTGCTTACGATATTTGAGAGTATGACAGTGATACTTCCACAGCTTCATCCAGCAATTTTCGAGAGCGGTTAAAGCGGCGATACTAAATTCCTGCTTGCATTGTAAAGACTTAGCCTCAAGCTCATGAATATAATCGCTAAATAGTGGGTGCTCTTGAAGTCGAGTAATCAATTCAACAGATAAGGCGTAAAACGTAACGTCATTTTTGTTATTTAAAATTCGGTCACATGCGCTGTCAAAAGCTTGGCGAAAAAGGCCGATTTCCTTTGGCAGATAAATGGTCATAGAGGTTCTCCTGTAGGTCCAATAAGGTTATTACTGGTTTTTTGCAAAATGCGAGCGATGTGTTGCTTGCTAAAATGAGCATAACGACGAGTCATAGTTGGGGAGCGATGGCCAAGAACCTCCATGAGCTCACCCTGAGTCGCACCTGACATAGCAAGGTGAGATGCCGCTGTATGTCTTAATGAATGGAAAACTACGTCATTGAACCCCAGTTGTTTTAACACTGCCCGAAAAGCTTTGCGGATCATAGTATAGGTTGGCTCTCTGGAGGAATTTTGAGATGGAAAGATATAACCTTCATCATGATTGGAACAATTACAACTCTTCAGAAAGCTGTATATTTGATCAGGCATAGGAAGCACTCTTACATCATGATTTTTTGTAACTTCAAGAGTGATGAGCCGATGCTCAAAATCCACATTTTTCCACTTTAGGCTAGCAATTTCACCGTAACGCATACCAAGAGATGCAGCCATGAGCACCATGCCGTAAAGATTGCGATTTTTATGCTCTTTACATGCTTGAAGAAGCAATTGAAGCTCTTCTTTGCTAAGAAAGCGTGTCCTTCCTTTATGCTCAGGAAGCTTGGAGACCTTTCTAAAAGGGTTTTCTGCAATCCATTCCCACTCGGAAGAGGCTAATGAAAAAGCTTTACTTAACGTTGCAAAGTACCGATTTACCGTAGGACCAGATCTGGGAGTTTTTCTAATCGTATTTTCACTGAGAAGAGCATGCTTAGCTTGGGCAAGCAAAGAGGGCGTTACGTCGCTTAACAGCTTATGTCCATAGTGTTCACGCCACCAAGCTAAATGATGAACCTGACTCCTCACCCGCTTGGGAAATCGACTTAAGTAGATCGTCTCATACTGCTCTATTAAATCAGTGACTGTGTATTTGCGTGCTTTGACTTCTTGAGGGAGCTTCCCTTCCAAGATGGCGGTCTCATTAGAACGTACCCAATTTTTGGCTTCCGTGAGTGTACGAAACACTTGTCTAAGCGGCTTTGCCCCCTTTCTTCTTACTTCTGCATGAAAACTAAAGGTGCCGTCTTTTTTCGGATATTTGCGAATGCAACGGATGTTGTCTGAACTCTTTGCCATAATCTTTACCTGAATAGAGTGATTATAAATTTTTTGGAATAAAAGGGAATAGGATCATTAATCCGTTGTTCCTGTTTGGATTTCTCCAGGTAAATTGCGAAAGAGGTAAACAAACTTTACTTATTTTACGCAATTTTTCCGCAACGAAGATAAAAGTTGATAGGAAAAGACCTGGCTTTAGATCTTCAAGGTTAAAGAGCAAAGCTGTTCTGATTGATTCAGACCATTTGCGTAAAAAATGCGGAAAGTGTGACTTTTGATAGGATTTTTGCATAGTGGCTCCTTACGTTAAAAAACGTTCAGAGTCTATGCGTAGAATGCTTTAGAAAAATGTGGCCAGAACTGGAATCGAACCAGCGACACAAGGATTTTCAGTCCTCTGCTCTACCGACTGAGCTATCTGGCCAAGTGAATGAAAGTATATAACCATAGATAGCGGCTGATTTTTTTACAATAGAGTTCTTTTAGAGCGAGAATTTATTTAGAAATAGAGACCTGAGCATTCAAAAAGATCATGTCTTTAAGGAGCTCTACAGCCGAGCCCATCTGGAGATCGTCCGCACCGAAATTCTCTTGGGAGGTCGGAACGTAGCTCCGATTCACTTGAGAAGCTAGAGTTTTTAGAAATAGTTGATAGTTATTATTGTGGCTAAGTCGATAGCTGTTGTTCGTTTTGAGAACAGGAAGCATCTGCGTCCAGGTCGAGAGTCTTTTTTGGAGATTTGGCAAATAATTTTTTTCAAACCAGTTCTTATTACGTTGATCGATATCGAGCAAAGGATCGACATAGGCAGACGGAACCCGATCGCTCTTTAAAGGATACTCCAAGTAGCGCTCTCCGATCGGATAGGCACTAAATACTGTGGGAAGGACCACATCGGCAAGAACTCCCTCGATTTGAGTGGATCTACCGGAAACGGTGTAATACCGCCCAACGGTCACTTTAAAAAAGGAAACCGCCTGAAGATCTGTAACTGTTTGGTATTGGATCGTCCCTTTCCCATATGTTCTCTCATCGCCGACAATGATCGCAGTTCCATAATCTTGAAGGGCTTGAGCGACAATCTCGGCAGCCGATGCGGACGCTTTTGAGGTAAGAACAATGAGCGGTCCTGTGTAGTAACTGCGTCCATCGATATCTCGCAAATACTGCACTTTCCCTTGAGCATACTTTGAAATAACAACAACCCCTGAAGAGATAAAAAGTCCTGTCACCTTAACAGCTTGAGTCAGGAATCCACCTGAATTTTCCCGCATATCGAGAATAACGCCCAATAGTTTGCCTTCTTTTTTAAGAGCTCGGAGAGCCTCTTTTAAATCTTTTTCACAACTCGAATCATCCCCACTTTCATAAAAAGAGGGCAGAAGCAATTTCCCTATGATCCCATCGGCAAAACGCTCAAAAGAATACTGAACCCGCTCGTTTTGCATGACGATTTTTTCTTTTTTAAGCTCGACTTCATAAGAAGAGATCTCTTTTCCATCAGCAACACGCCTAAACCCCAATCGAATTTTTCCAGAACCGCTTCCCTGCAGGCGATTCAATATCTTTTCATACGACTCTCCCTCTAGGGCTGCTCCATCAATTTTAGACAAATGGTCCCCGATAGAGATTTTTCCACTTTTTTCTGCAGGGCCCCCTTTAATGAGGTCGATAATCACAACCCCATCGATCCCCTCGCGCAAAACCACTCCAATTCCATCGAACTGCTTTTCTAAACTCGTTCTCATCTCAAAGGCTTCTTCAGGACTAAAGTAGGCGGTGTGCGCATCCAATCCTTTGGCCATCGCCTTTAAAATATGCATCGCAAAAAAATGATTAAAAACCTCTTTGGGCAGTTTTTTCTGACTCTGCGTCATCTCCAGATACCCATTTTCTAAACGACGGAACCGCTTCTCCCATAAAGCAAAGACTTGTCTCTTGAGCTCTTGCGTCCAATGCGTAATCGAGCTCATTTTCTTTTCAATGAGTAAGGCTCGAATCAGCTGCCGCCTAATCCGCGCTTTAAGCTCCGCCTCTGTGCGCGCATAATCTAAATAGGACTCTCCCTGAGGAAGCTCAACATCTTTATTTGAAGTAATCAGTTCTTGCGCAACGGTTTCTCTAAGAGCCTGAGCTCTGAGAATTGCCTGTTGAATGACCCCATTTAAAGTTGCAAAATCAGAAAAGTCATTGTATTGGTATTTTGTGACGGCGGAGACTAATTGCGTTTCCGTTAAATTAAGACAGAGCTTAACTTCGCTTGAAAGAAGATATGTTTTTTCAAGATCAAACTGCTCGATGTAGAGCTTAAACGAGCGCCTTGCCAAAAATGGGGAGTATTCTTTGTACTCGACGTGATAATTAAAAATCTCTTCCATCGAAGGGCGCACATCTTTAATATTGAGTTGCGCTGGCCCTGCAAACAAGAGGCTAGAGCACCCAGCAATAAGAACTATTCCAGCAACCAATCGCATCTAGACCCCACTCGCGAGTATCAAAACCTCTGTTTAACTGATTCCAGCGATTTTTGATAGGATAAAGAAGCATGTATGTACGTCCAAAGCGCTAATGTCCCCTAACTTGACAAAGTCACATTAGACAAAAAATGAGCACAGCTACCGAGCTTGAAAAGAAAAAATTATCAAACGCAAAATTTGTGTCTACAAAATTAAGGGCGATATCGACTGGCGACATCGGAGATCCGACGCCGGAGATCCAACATCGCATCTAAACGGGCATTCTTCGCTTCCAAAAACTCTCTTTCTAGGACACCTGCCGTTCCGTTATCCTTGTTGCAGTAGGCGGCCGAACTAAGAGAGTTACTTAATGTGTTAATTTCAGTTTTGAGTTCTAAAATGCGGTTTTTGTCGTCATTTAAACCGAGGCTACTGCTGTCTTGTTCCGATAGACGGCGCTGTCGTGCCATTAAACAAGACTGCTCCTTTTCTAACCTCTTCAATTGCTTTTTATCCTCTGAACGATACTCTAAGAAGATTTCCGGGTGCTTTTCGACGGCTTGAGAATAAGAGAACGAAGCGATGTTGTCCTTAGTTAAGAAGTCCTTCTCATCGACATTAATCGCTTCATTAAGTCTTGATGCGTCTGATGATTTTCCGAAAATATGGGAAATCGCATTCCAAAGTTTAAAAATAAATCCCTTTACCCCTTGAGAATTCTTGGCATATTCAGAAATAAGAGAAATCGTTTTCCATGAAAGGAAATTTTTGGATGTTTTAGAAGAACTCCATTCTTCTTTAACCCAACTTCAACGGACATCCTCCAGTCCTGGAATTTCATAACTCGTTATTAACAAGTCAGTTGCTTTTACTTTTGGCTTTCTTGACAAATCATAACCCGTTGATTATCAACGTTCCATTTCTCGAAACGCATTTGTAGTGGATGAA
>CAMAVL010000023.1 GCA_945861735.1 Chlamydia trachomatis | reverse complement strand
TAAGATCGATGATCCGCGGGAGCTTTCGCGCAGGTCCAAATCCAAGTTTCAGGCCGACTGCAGTATATGCAACTCCCTCTATAATTCAGGATGGTTTCTATGATCAAAAAAAAAATTCGAGTGGGCGTCCTATTTGGGGGCAAATCTGCGGAGCATGAGGTTTCCCTCTCTTCTGCAAGAAATGTGATCGATGCGATGGATAAAGATAAGTATGAGATTTTTTTAATTGCAATCGATCGCAATGGGGAGTGGCATTTAAAAAATGCAGAAAAGTATCTCATTCATGCAGATAATCCCAAATGCATTGAACTGCATGGAGACAGCCAAGCGATTGCAATCGTGCCTCAACCTAACCGAAAAGAATTGATGAGCTACTCAGAAAATCAATTGAATAGTCCTCTAAAACTCGACGTTGTTTTTCCCGTTTTACATGGCACTTATGGGGAAGATGGCACTATGCAAGGGTTACTCAAGTTAGCAAATATTCCTTTTGTTGGAGCTGGCGTCCTAGGCTCTGCTGTTGGAATGGATAAAGATGTGATGAAACGCCTGCTGCGCGAGGCGAATATTCCGATTGGTCGATTTATCACAGTCCATAAGGCGCATTTTAAACTGAATAGCTTTTCCGATATTGTGAAGCAATTAGGCCTTCCCTTCTTTGTCAAGCCAGCAAACCTCGGCTCTTCGGTTGGTATTGCTAAAGTCAAAGATGAGAATGCCTTTCAAAAAGCTGTACACGAAGCCTTTCTCTATGATAAAAAAGTGCTCTTTGAAGAATACATTCAGGGAAGAGAAATTGAATGCGCCGTTCTTGGAAATGATCACCCTATTGCCTCATTACCTGGCGAGGTGATCCCTCAGCATGAGTTTTACTCCTATGAAGCCAAATACCTCGATGATAATGGCGCTCATTTTCAAATTCCAGTCGCTTTAGGTGCAGAGCTTGTTGAAAAGATGCAGAAGATGGCGATCGCGACCTATCAAACGCTCTGTTGTGAAGGGATGGCGCGTGTCGACTTCTTTTTAAAACCGAATGGAGAGTTCATCGTGAATGAAATCAACACCATTCCAGGTTTTACGAAAATCAGCATGTATCCAAAACTTTGGGAAGTCAGTGGGCTTCCCTATTCAGAGCTCATCGATCGATTGATCGGTCTGGCGATCGAGCGCTTTGAAGTGGATAGTCAATTAAAAGTAACGTGTTAATTTAAAAGGGTTTTATATGGAACGACATCTTTTCCCACGGGTGCGCGTGGGAATTGGGCAAGATAGCCACCGATTTTTACCAGCCGATTCGACCAAGCCGTGCGTGATTGCAGGACTTAATTTCAGCAATGTTCCAGGACTCTCTGCAGACTCTGACGGAGATGTCGTATTTCATGCGATTTGCAATGCAATCACATCGGTCACAGGCATCCCCATTTTAGGAGGGATGGCAATCGATCTCTGCCATAAAGATGGGATTACGGACAGCCAAGTGTATCTAGAAAAAGCGATGGAGACGTTGGGACGGCAGCGCATTGAACACGTTGCTTTAACAATTGAAGCCAAGCGCCCTAGATTTCAGGCTAGAGTCGATGAGATGCGCGCACATATCGCGCAGGTGATGGGCCTTGTTTTAAGTCAGGTGGGATTAACAGCGACATCTGGCGATGGACTCACCGACTTTGCCTGCGGCGAGGGGATCCAGTGCTTTTGCTCTTTGACGACTGTAGAATAAGGGGCCGTATTTTATACTGCAGCATGTTAGCCAAAAATCCAATTACGCTGTTGGCGCTCTTGACCCCGCCCTAAAGGGCGGGGTTTGCCGCGCAGAGGATCAACAACAAGCTTTACCTGCATCCAGTCTTTAAAGAAGGTCCTTAATTAGACATCTTGCATAACCTGCTTTGCTTGGGAAAATCTTCGATTTTCCCAAGCAAAGCAGGTTATGCAAGAAGTCTATTATCTCGGCAGAGGGATAGCGTAGAAGATCACCAAAGAATCGGCTCCTGGATTTCTCCACAACATGTGCGCGTTAGAAATGTGATGGAACTGAGCGCCAATGCGGCCTTGATTATGCAGGACAAAGGAGAGTTCAAGTGCAGAGCGGAAGTTAAGTGGGAAGCCTAAGTTTTTTCCATATCCATGATAATAGAGGCCGGGTGCAAAACTAGGTGTGAGCACAACGCGTTTTCCAAAGAAAATATCATAAGCCACTCCCCCGCAAATAAAGCCCGAGCGGTCGGACGTGAAGAAGGCGCTCACGAGTGGTCTCACATGATGGCAATCGACTTCCCAACGAAACTCTCCTTGAAACATGGGTCTTGGGTGTTTTTGATCGACGTCGAAGATGGCGGGACCTACCATAAAATGGGAAGGAGCTTTTGGCTTGTCTTGGGCAAAGCAGAGAGCAGATGTCGTAGCAAAGAAGAGTAAAGAGGGAATTGCAAAACTCGCTTTGCGAGCCGAATTCGATGATTTTTTCGTTGGTTCGGTTTCTTGCAAAGTGACATGTCCTATTGGCCATAGGCACTTTGCGAGAAATCCGAATCCAACGAAAAAAGCGCGGATTTGGCTCGAATGGAGTTTTGCAATTCCCTCTAAAGTAAAAAAACGGATCAAACGGATCATGGCGAACTCTATAAAATAAATGAAATTATTTTATATATAGTACGAACGGTACCATTTTGTAAACTGGTAGAGTCCATCTTTTAAATGTGTCGATGGATTAAACTTGAGTTTTTGTTGGCTTTTGGTGATGTCTGCATAGGTTGCTCTAACATCTCCTGCTGGCATGGGATGAAATGTGAGGATGGCTTTTTTTTCGAGCAATGATTCGAGAATGTTCACGAGATTAAGTGTTGTTTCGGGCTTGCTATTTCCTAAATTAAAGATGTCGAGTGGGCTGCCAAGATCTATCGCGGCTACGATTCCTGTGACAATATCGTCGATGTAGGTGAAATCGCGCTCGAGTTTTCCTTCACCGTAAATGGAGATCGGTTTTTCCTCAAGAATAGCGCGCGTAAAAGAAAAATAGGCCATATCGGGACGTCCCCAAGGGCCATAGACTGTGAAAAAACGAAGAGCTGTGCAAGGGATTCCAAATAGGTGATGGTAGGCGGTTGCGATTACCTCATTGCACTTTTTTGTCGCTCCATAAAAACTGACCGGTTGATCGGTTTGATCTTTTTCAGAAAAGGGGAGATTCGTATTGGAACCATAGACGGAAGAAGAGGAGGCGTAGATGAATTTGATGTGGGGCGTTTTTTTAAGCACCTCGAGAAGATGCACAAAGCCAACGAGGTTGCTTTGGACATAGTCTTCGGCGTGATCGAGCGAGTAACGGACGCCAGCTTGTGCGGCTAAGTGGAGGACGTGGGTGATCTGATGGTCTTTAATGATTTTTTCAATAGCGATAGAGTCGCCAATATCGGCGTGGAGCGTTTCAATCCCTTCGTTTTTTAAAAGAGCGGTGCGGGCTTTTTTAAGAGAGGGATCGTAATAGGCATTAAAATGATCGCAACCGATGACAAAATGGCCCTTTTTATGAAGAGCGATTGCTGCATGGTAGCCTATAAATCCGGCGGAGCCTGTGATTAGAATTGATAAGGGATGAGTCATTTTAAATTCTATCGAAAAGGGTTTTTGTGTATATTGTATAACAACTTAACAAAACAGCCATTTTATGTGTAGAATTCTCCTAGCTATAACCATCCTTTTGATAGGATTAACTGCCTGTACGAATCCCCCATATAGAGGAAGGGATGTTTTAGGTGCGGATGAATTTGTCATGGATTCGTACCACATTCGAGAGGGGAAGTTTTCCATCCTTGAGATGGAGGGGAAATCGCAAGAGCCTCTGACCTGTGAATTATTAGACGATTATGTGGATGTAATTAATGAGGGGGATATCCTCTCCATTGCTATTTATCACCCGACGCGAGCCGATTTGGTCAATTCGGTGCATCAGATTGGCAACTTGATTGGTTTTCGCATTCGAGAGGGGCAACTACAGCTGCCGGATCTAGCGCCGATTGATGTTGAGGGCTTGACGTTGGTGCAGGCTCAAGATCTCATTCAAAATCGGTACCGAGAGGAGATTCAAGATATCGATGTTTTTCTCTCCTATAAAAATAGAACCGAGCGTAAAGTCGAACTTGCTGGACTTGTAAAGGTTCCTCAAATTCCAGTAGATGGAAAGCTGCGCCTATTTGAAACGCTCTCCATCGCACAAGTGCCGACGAATGCCAATTTATTTAAAAGTTATGTGATTCGTGACAACGCTCTTCTTTCTGTGGATTTGTATAAGTTGCTCAAAGAAGGGGATATGACGCAAAATGTTGTGATGCGAGGGGGCGATAAAGTGTATATTGCAGATCCTTCCGCTTCGACATTAATGGTTTTAGGGGAAGTTGGCAAAGAGCGGATTGTCGATGTCCCCGATGGCTTTATGACGCTTAGAAAAGCAATTGCGGAGGCGGGCGGCATTTTACAGACCGGAGATCGCTCCTATGTTCAGGTGATCCGAGGGAATATTTTGCACCCCAAAATTTATACATTACATTGGGAGCATGTCATCCGGCTACCCAATGATAGCATGTTATTAATCCCAGGAGATATTGTGTATATCGCAGCGACCCCTCTCACAGAATGGAACCGTTTTGTAAATCAGTTAATCCCAACTTTAATCGCTTGGGATCTGATTTCAAGAGGGGCTAAATCTATAGGAATTGATATCCCATGAATCCATCTAGCGACGAAGTTTTTCTCACATTAACGGATTTAAAAAGACTCTTTTTTCGTCTTTTGCCGAAAATAAAAAATATTGCCCTTATTGTCGGTTGCGCGACATGTCTGTTCCTGTTTCTTAAGGAACCGCTATTTGAAGCGCGTGCAACATTTAAAATGGGGGGAGGTGCAAGCGATGGCAACTTGAAGTTTAAAGAAATTTTTCACGCTGTGGGATTAGGTTCGAAAGAATCGGCTCCAATTCCTACGTTTCTTTCAAAAATGGTATTTGTGGATGCTATGGAAGAAATGGGATTGCAAGTGGCCGCGCCACCTCGCTTTTTTTTAATTAAGTGGACGCAGAGAATTTGGAATAATCTGAAACTTGAATTGGGAAAAAAAGTGGCCCCAAGGGATTCTTTTGCCTTTAGCAATGTCAAGTATGAGAGGGAAGAGGGACTGTCTTTTTATATACGACTCTTGGATGAGAGCCATTTTGAGGTGCTCGATCAAGATAAGACAGTCATGACATCTGGAGAATTAAATCGTAGGGTTGCATTTTCATCCTTTGAAGGGATTTTAAAGAAGATGCCATCGTGGGTTTCTTTTCAAAAATGCTATCCCCTGTATGTCGCCTCGCAGGAAGCAACTTTTTCACAATTGCGTGCGGCGTTTAGCATTAAGCCATCCAAATTAAATTCTGATATCTTGGAACTCTCCTTTAAACATGGGGATCGGCACTTTTCAGCACAGTTTGTCAATCAAATGATGAGTAGCTATCAGAAAATGGTCAAGCAAGAGAATGACAAGCGCCTCAATAATCAAATTGTGTATCTTAAAAATAAAGAAGCGCAATTAGTGGAGAATTGGAACGAGATCTTGAAAGAGTATGAGGAGTATTTAAAGCAGAATCTCAATGCAACGGGCTATTTTAATTTTTCTCAGAAGATGGATTTACTCTCTGAGCCTCAAAACGCATTTGCTTCAAAATTATTTGACCTCGACATCGATCTTAAACGGATGGAATCGCCTCAAGAATTTAAGGTGTCAAAAGCGAGAGATGGAGAATCAGCAGAGAAGCCCATCAGAACAGGTATGCATCAGGAACAAACAGGAAGCGTTGTTCTGGAACTTAAACGAAAAGAATTGGATGAGAAGCTCTCTCAACTAAATGTGTCTCAGCATAAGGCCGTAGTCTCAGAGGTGGATTTAGATTTAAAAGGGATTAAAGCGAAAATCATTCAATTGGATCAGCAGTCTAAAAATATTGTGCTTATTTTAAATAAGGTGAGGGGCCAAGAAGAAATCCCATCAGATCTGCTTTTGTTTTTTGATGCAAAAAGTGTGGTGAGAAGCTGGGTGAAGCAAATTGTCCGCTTTCAGGAAATGGAAAAAGATCCCTCTCTTTTAGAAAAAAACAAAACAGATCTGGAGACGGTTGCATTAAAAAAAGAGAAATTGAGTACCCAATTGCTCTCCTTTGTAACCCATTTAGATGAAAGTAAACACGCTCTAGAAGAGAATTTAAATTGGGAAAATAACAATACGTTTGAATATGCCAGTTTAGATTTGGATACCGCTCGCAAGTTGTATACGGATTACAATAATCAAAGAGATGCTCTCAATGTTCAGTTAAGACAACTCATTTTTCTTTCAGAAGAAATTTATAATCCAAATTGTGAAATGAGTTCACTGACAACGATGACCTCGGATCCAGTGACCCATGAGATGATTAATAAGGCAGCTAGCTTTACAATTCAGATGCGCGATGAAAATAATCGGAGTCTGCGGGAAAAAGAGCACTTGCAAGAGGCTTTTGAAACACAGAAAAAAAGCATTAATCATCATCTTAATCACACAATTGAATTGACAAAGCTGCGCATTAAACTCATCGAAGATAAAATTCTCTCGTTGCAACACACGACAGTGACTCTTTTAATGCAGGAAAAAGAGTTGATCCAACAGAAAATGAAAGAGATTTCTAAAAAAATGTCCGACTTGCCAGAGAAATGGCGCCTTGAAAATCTTCTTTTATTTAAAAAAGAAAAGAATATGCGTCTCATGGAAGCGGTGTCTCAGTTGTCGGAATCAAGACAAATGGAGCTCAATATTTTCCAGCTCGATTCAAAGCCTTTAGATGCGGCTGTTGTGCCCATGAGCCCAAAGCCCTCCCGCTTTATTGCTTATGCCCTAATCTTTGCCTTTTTAAGTTGTTCCATCTTTTATTTTTCCCATCTTTTCAGAGCACTCTTTTCTGGGCTTCCAGTCACCCATGAAACCCTATTCCTCTGTGGCTTTAATACATTAGGAACGCTCTCAAAAAATGCCAATGTATCTCTTGATGAATTACAGAAAACGGATTTGGAAACAATGCGTCATGTGTCCCATTTCCTCTTTTCTCTACATTCTAAGGAATGTCTCTCTTGTGCCATTATTGGAGGGAAAACGCCTGATTTTTCTAAAGGGTTAGCCTCTTTGATGGCCTTGCAGGGTTTAAAAGTGCTCGTTGTCGATTATGTCTTTAATGAAGTGGTTAAAGCCTCTGATGGCTCAGGTCTTTGGAGTTATCTTAAAGGGGAGAGCGCCACGCTTCCGATTCGCAAACTTGACAAGTATGATTATTTGCCCAATTGCGGGACAGATCGTCATGGAGTCGAAATGATCAAGCATCCTCAATTTGCTCTCTTTTTATCACAAGTGAAACCCCATTATGATCGGATTGTGATCTATACGAAGGCAGATCCAAAATGTATTGAAGGGCAATCCTATTTTGATGTGGTGGATGCGCTCATTGTCGCGACCTCTCAAGAAACGCGTAAAGAGATCGCTCCGTATCAGGCCTTAAGCGAAAAATTGAATCAAAATAATGTCGCTTTTGTCAGCTTTGAGGGGGGGTGTAAGTGAAAAACAGAAAGCGGATATTAGTGACTGGCGGCGCTGGTTTTTTGGGATCTCACCTGTGTGAGAGGCTCCTAAAAGAGGGAAATGAGGTCATCTGTGTCGATAACTTTTACACAGGCAATAAAGATAATATCCAACACCTATTAGAGCATCCCTATTTTGAAATGATTCGCCATGATGTCTGTTTACCGCTCCACGTCGAAGCCGATGAAATTTATAATTTAGCCTGTCCTGCATCTCCTATCCATTATCAGTTTGATCCGGTCCAGACGATTAAAACCAATGTCCATGGCGCGATGAATATGCTCGATTTAGCCAAACGACTCGAAGCGCGTATTTTCCAAGCATCGACAAGCGAGGTTTATGGAGATCCTCACGTGCATCCTCAAAAAGAGAGCTACTGGGGCAATGTCAATCCAATCGGTTTGCGCTCTTGTTATGATGAGGGGAAGCGCTGCGCGGAAACCTTGTTTTTCGATTATTCCCGCCAATATAAGCTGAAAATCAAAGTGGGTCGTATTTTTAATACTTTTGGGCCTCGGATGGATTGTAATGACGGCAGAGTCGTCTCCAATTTTATCGTCCAAGCTCTAAAAAATGAGCCTATTACCATCTATGGAGATGGCTCTCAAACGCGTTCCTTTTGCTATGTTTCTGATTTAATTGAAGTGATCGTAAGATTCATGCAGAGCGAAGATGCCATTACAGGACCGATTAACTTAGGCAATCCTGTCGAATTCCAAATTCTGGAGTTAGCGGAGCTTGTCTTAAAACTGACGGGCTCGCGTTCTCAATTGATTTTTCATCCCTTGCCAAGTGATGATCCCAAGCAGCGCAAACCAGACATTACGCTCGCTCAAGAGATGCTTGGATGGAATCCATCTGTGAATCTCAAAGAGGGACTCGAGTCGACAATTGTCTATTTCGACACGATTTTAAAACTCGTTCGGTAAAATATAAGCAGACCGGCCGTATTTGGCGCAGATCTCTCTCCATTTCTTAACGATTTCAGCAGCGAGCGGGGCAGCTTCCTTACCGCCAGCTTCACTAAATCGCAAGTAGACGACAACGACAAGTTCTGGGTCTGTAAACGCTCCCTCATCCGATGGAGGAAAAGAGATCCCTGCAAACCAGATGTGGTTGTGGATTTCAGCTGTCGACGCAGCGTCGATTGTCTGCTTGAAGAGGATCTCAGCGGTTCCCGTTTTTCCAATCAGTTGATCTTTTAACCCAAGAAAATTTCTCTTCAGGGCAGGGTCTTGGTTGAGAAGGCGGATGATGTTAGGTCGAGCGGTTCCTCTTTGACCTGAAATGACCTGATGGAGCCCTTGGGCTAGAGGCTTATAAATTTCATCGGGAATAAACAGGGAGTGTTTATCCTCTGCAGAGGAATACCAGACGTGGGATTGGTTGGCATCATTTTGGGTTTCTGTAAATAGAGAAAACGAGATCCCTATGAGGTTTAAGTTGTCTTGAAAGGGAAAAGAAGTTGTTTCAAAGGGGTCTTTGTAGTCGTGGGAGGGCTCATTTCCTGCAATGATCTGGACAATTTTGGGTTTTAATACATGCCCTTTGTTGGCAACGGCTGCGAGCATCACAGCTGTTTGCAAAGGGGTAACAACAAGAGAGTGTTGTCCCATTGCAAAGGAGTAAAGTCCTGTGCGATTGTGGTCGACGTCGTTGGGGATGGTTCCTGTAATTTCTCCAGGCAATTCGATTCCTGAACGCTCTCCAAATCCAAAAAGTCGCGTTGCTTCAATGAGGTTTGCAGGATTTTGAATGTATTCACCAGCTAAAATCGCAAAGTAAAGATTACTCGATTGTTCTAATGCGCCGATGAGATCAATTTTGCCAATGTTTGGATGGCTTCTCGGCAGGCGTCCCCCTTTATAGAGACGCGTGATTGGAGCTCCATCAAGAGTATATCCTAGAATTTGTTGATTGCTGCCAGCTTGAGCATGTTTTTGGATATTATCAACGAGAGTCAGAGGATTTAAGTTGTATAGGCTTTGATGATGTGCTTGACAATACTGATAGCGCTCAAGGAGCGCTTGGTAAGCGACGACAACTTTAAAAACAGATCCGAGTGGTGTCGACTGGCGAAAAGCTTGAGACCTGCCAAAACCAAATCCCGATAGGGGATAAAATGCGGCTGCGAGATGTTTCTCAAGTTGAACACCTTTTGTGTTGCGCAAGCTGCGATATTTACCCAGAAGGGGGCGTGTTAACTCTTCAAAGGAGCGCATCGTTTTTAAATAAGGTAAATAAAGAGATGTGGGTAATGCTTTAAAGGCAGCGGAGGCTTTTGCAATGTGCTCTTGGCTGTTAGTTTCCAACGCACGTAATTTTCTAATGCGTGAAAAATAGGGCTCTAAGGCAGTCATTTCTGGATGAGTGCCTGCCTCTGACCCCAAAATAAAGGCTTCCAGAAGGTAGCAGCGGTGCCTTTGCCAAAACTCCTTAAAACTCATTTTTTCTAGGCGTTCGAGATAATCGGTATAGGGACGTGTGTATTCCTTCTTTTCCAGCTCTTGCTGGCGTTTGACTTTCAAAAAATCTTTAAAGTGGGTGTCGCGCCACTGTTGGAAATCGAGTTTATGAAACCAGTCTTGCACATGAGAAATGAGAAGATTTTCAAGAGAAATAACCGATTGGCGCACGCTATGATAGGCGGCAAGAGAAGATTTTCCGACATGTTCTAGAATGTCTAACGAGAAGAGATCGGTGTGGATCATCATGCGGCAAAGATCGAGGGTCAGTAACTTATCATCATTATGAGGAATGTCCTGCAAATAGGTGTTTACAGAGTGTTTAGCGAGATCGCAAGCATTTTGCAAATAAAGGGATGCTTCTTGTTTTTTTTCTAAGGGAATGTTTGAGAGGGAAGGGGTATGCCCTTCCGTTTCATAAAGCGCATCGATTAAGACTCTCATGTCCAATTGATTGGACGCTTGCAGAAGGGTTTCCAATTTTTTTTGAAGCGCATAGGCGGATTGGATATCTGAGACTTTCAAGATAGTGTTCAATACTTGGCTGTTTTCTGGCAAAATAGCTTCTAGATAATGGAGCCAGGAGAGGTTGAGTTTTTCATCGTAGAATTGCCCAGAATCGGTATTGAAGCGCTCCCTTTCTAAAGCTCTTTTTCCATCCCAGACTTCTCCAACATAGCTCTCATTTTCAAGCCAGCGCAAGAGCTCTTTTTGCTTGTGTTTGGATTTAGAGGGGATGAAGTCGTTAGGATCGAAACGGGGATAAGAGGCAAGGGTGAGGACTTCTCCCGATTTCGGTTCGAAAACGACAATTGCGCCTCCCCGAATCCAAGGTTCTTTTAAGGAGCTTGAGGAATCTGCTTCATAGACTTGGCGGATCTCCTCATTTTGAGTGAGCAGCTGTTCTGCAAATTCTTGCAATTCAGAAGAAATGGATAAGAGGAGCCGCTGGCCTGAAATTGCCTTTCGATGCCCCGGGAGCTCCCTTAAAAAATTTCCTTTTACATCGATCTCTTCCGTCCTTTTTCCGAAATAACCGCGCAGCTCCTCGTCAAAAGAATTTTCGATTCCCGATTTTCCAACCAAATCGTTAATCGTATAAGCCTTTTCTTGAAGCTGGCGGAGCCGCTCCCTGACTTCTAAGGGATTATGAAATCCTTTAGGCAAAAAAGGCATCTCGCCAGCTTCCCGATCGGAAATATAAGAGTGAAGCTCTTTGATCTCTTGAGCGATTGTTAAATATTCTTTAGAACCAATCGATCCCATGTAGCCAATAACATCGGACCCGATTTTCCCCTGAGGATAGTAGCGGGAAGATCCCTTTTCCGTTCGAATGCCCACCCAGTCTTTTTCGAGCATTTTAAAACGGTAGTAGAGCTCTTCTGAAATCGCCTCCTTAATAATAAACGGGGTGTGGGGAAAAAGAGAGGCTTTACCGTGAATCGTATCTTCTATGGTTTGGGGCTCCATGTCGAGCTCTTTTCCTAGAAGGGTTGAGAGCTCCTTAATATAGAGAGCGCGCGCGTAGACTTTTTTAGGTTTGATCCCCTTAGGTCTTTCCCATTTAATGCTGGGGATTTGACGGATGTCCGCATAGCATATGGAGACGTTGTATTGTATCTTGTTGATAGCGAGTGGGATATTGAAGCGATCTCTAATAGTTGCGCGTTCGACTTTTTCAATCACTGAGCGGCGTTGAGGTTTTCTCGCTTGTTGGACGTGTTCGTCGTGTTGTGCAATCGAGAGATACCACACCCGTATTAGGATCAGAAGAAATCCTAAAATGATGAGGTTGAGTACACGGTTGGCTTTTGAAGGAATGCTGTGGTCCATGAGGCTAATTTAAGCAAATTTGCCACTTGTCCGAAATAATTATATTCTGTTCTTGGAAAAAAAGAGGATTTGAGGTACAACTGGGGCTGATTTATACGCGCCTGTAGTTCAATGGTAGAACCGTAGCCTTCCAAGCTACTCGCGTCAGTTCGATTCTGACCAGGCGCTTCGTACCAGTTTTTTTATAAACGCAGAGAGAATCTGCAAATTTTAATCCAAGACCGAAATTCTCCAAACACCTTTGGAGGGAGTTGCATAACTTAGCTTTGGAGACCAGAATTGATGATTTTAACGTCGGTTCGGTTTTTCGCAAATTGACATATCCTATTGGACATAGGCGATTTGCGAAAAATCCGAATCCGACGTTAAAAGCGCGAATTTGGGTTTCAAATGGAGTTTTGCAATTTCCTCCTTTGGCAAGTAGGGGAATGCCGCAGTCAAACTATAAGGGACAAGGCTTGGCATCAACAGAAGTTACAGTAAAAGAATTGCTTGAGAGCGGTGCGCATTTTGGCCACCAAAGACATCGTTGGAATCCAAAGATGAAACGCTTCATTTTTGAAGAACGCAATGGCATTTACATCATTGATCTTGCAAAAACGATGCAGCAAATTCGCAGTAGCGTAGACGTTGTTAAAGAGATGGTTTCTAAGCGCAAATCCATTCTTTTCGTCGGCACTAAAAAACAAGCCAAGAGCGTTGTGCGCGAGTGCGCGGAAGAGTGTGGCGAGTTTTATATTTGCGAGCGCTGGTTAGGTGGAATGTTGACAAATCTTCAAACGATTCGTCAGTCTGTTAAAACCTTAGAGCGGATCGAAAAAAAAATCTCTACAGGCGGCGACACGCTTAGCAAAAAAGAAGTGTCCGTGCTTTCTAAAGAACAAATTAAGCTAGATCGCAACTTGTCTGGAATTCGCGCGATGAGAAAGCCTCCGGGCCTAATCATTATTGTTGACCCTAGTTCAGAGCATATTGCTGTTGCTGAAGCTAGAAAATTGGGCATTCCTGTAATGGCTCTTGTAGATACAAATTGCGATCCAGATCCAATTGATTACGTCATTGCATGTAATGATGATGCTTTAAAAAGCATCAAGTTAATTTTACAAGCGCTGACTCAAGCAATTATTGACCGCAAGAACGAACTCAATCTCGGTTCTGCGAAGGGTGATCGCGATCAGAAAGATTCTGGAAAAGATGATCAAGGGGACGAGGGGTAAAGCATGGCCGTAAAAGTAACAGCTGACATGGTTAAGGAATTGCGCGAGCGTACAGGCGTTGGCATGGGCAAGTGCAAAGAGGCTCTAGATCAAGCTGCCGGAAGTATGGATGAAGCAATTGACATTCTACGCAAAGCTGGCATGGCTTCCGCCGTTAAAAAAGAAGGGCGTGAAGTTAATGAAGGTCTTATCGGATCCTTCGAAGGAAAAGATGCGATTGCTTTAGTTGAAGTCAATGCAGAGACGGATTTTGTGACTCAAAACGAAAAGTTCAAGCAGTTTTTGGCAGATGTTGCAGCTCAAGTAGCTGACACGAAGCCCTCTTCTGTAGAAGCATTACTGAAACAAGCCTATAGCAAAGATCCTTCGATTACAATCGATCAGCACCGCTCGCTTGTGATTCAAAGCTTGGGAGAAAACATCCAAATTAAAAGGCTCGCAATTATCCCTAAATCGCCCGATCTCTCCATCGGGATCTACTCCCACATGGGTGGTAAAATTGTGTGTGCGGTTGTCTTGTCTGGTGGGTCTGGAGAAGAAGCTCTATCTCGCGATATTGCGATGCATGTTGCCGCAGAAGCGCCTGATTATTTACAGCCATCGGATGTTCCTGCAGCAATTCGCGAGAAAGAAGCAGAGATCGCTCGTGGCCAAGTTGTCGGTAAGCCTGCTAATATTGTGGATAAGATCATCGAAGGGAAAATTAAAGCCTTTTGCGATCAAGTCTGTTTAATCTGTCAAAAATATGTCAGAGACAATACTCTCACAATTACTGGCCTTCTTGAAAAAGAAAGTAAGCGCCTGAATAAAACCCTCCATATCCAAACCTTTTACCGATGGAAAGTCGGAGGATAAAAACATGGTCTACCCTAAAAAAGCAGCCTATAAGAGAGTCTTATTAAAACTCTCTGGGGAAGCATTGATGGGGGATCAAAAGTTTGGTATCGAATACAAGGCATGCAATCAGATTGCTCAGGCGATTAAAGATGTGCATGCTTTAGGCGTTCAGCTCG
The DNA here is from genome assembly GCA_945861735.1 of Chlamydia trachomatis. Taxonomy (GTDB): domain Bacteria; phylum Chlamydiota; class Chlamydiia; order Chlamydiales; family Rhabdochlamydiaceae; genus CAMAVL01. The sequence goes on along the minus strand of CAMAVL010000023.1, from coordinate 1,916 downwards.
GCATTGTTGTTGGCGGAGGAAATATCTTTCGCGGCACACAGGCTGAGTCTTTTGGTTTCAAGCGGACGCCAGCCGATCAAATTGGAATGCTAGCCACTACAATCAATGGACTCGTTTTACAGCAGACGCTCGCCTCTCTTGGAATAGAGAGTAAGGTGATGAGCGCGCTTGAAACCGATTCTTTCGTAGAGAAATATCATTGGGGACATGCAGTCAATTATCTAGACCAAGGAATCCCTGTTATTTTCGTTGGGGGGACTGGAAACCCGTATTTTACAACCGATTCCGCAGCAGCTTTAAGAGCTAGCGAAATGCAAGCTCAAATCCTCTTTAAAGCGACAAAAGTCGATGGCATCTACAGCGATGATCCTCAGAAAAACAGCCAAGCGATTAAATATTCTACTTTGACGTATGCAGATATTTTGATAAAAGAGTTAAATGTAATGGATGCAACAGCAATTGCGCTCTGTCGAGAAAATAAGATCCCGATCTGCGTCTTTAATTTATTTAAACCAGAAGAGATGCTAAAAGCTGTATGTGGTCAAGAAGTTGGTTCTATGGTGACAGGAGGATAATTGATGAGTATACCCGATCAGACAAAATCTAAAATGATCGCAACAGTGGATCATTATAAAACAGAGCTTAAGAACTTGCGCACAAACCGCGCGAACCCGTCCATTCTTGATGGTGTTAACGTTGAAGTATACGGTGCGACGATGCGTCTTAAAGAGCTTGCGAACGTTACAGCTCCAGAATCGAGGCAGTTATTAATTACTCCATTTGATCCGCAGACAGCTAGTGCTATTGCGAAGGGGATCGAGCGTGCCAACCTCAATTTGCAGGCTATTGTCGAAGGGCAGACGATCCGGATTAATATTCCGCCGATGGATGAGGCGATGCGCAAGCAGATTGTGAAACAAGGTAAAGAAAAAGCAGAAAATGCTAAGATTGTTCTTCGAGATATCCGTAGAAAGAATAATGAACTTGTGCGTAAACACAAAGCGGATGGCACTCTGACAGAAGATCAGATGAAAAAAGACGAGAAATCCATCCAAGAGTTTACGGATAAATACTGCAAAGAAATCGATGACCTTTTTGCTGCAAAAGAAAAAGAGATCATGACCGTTTAAAGTTCTTTTTCTTTGCAAAAAAATAAGACCCATGGCTATACTGGTTCCAGTCGAAAGTTGACAAATTTGACGCATGGCCCCATCGTCTAGCCTGGCCTAGGACATCAGATTTTCATTCTGGTAACAGGGGTTCGAATCCCCTTGGGGTCAACTTTATGAGACTTTAGCTCAGTTGGTAGAGCACCTCACTTTTAATGAGGGGGTCGATGGTTCGAGCCCATCAAGTCTCAATTCTTTAGGGTCATCCGACCATTGACTCATGACTAACCAAAAATTACATAAGCGCATCTGAAAACCAAAAGATGAAGAAAAAGAACCTGTTGCTTCTCGCCTTGAGCTTTGTTTTTTCATTAGGCTATTGCGATGCTAAGGCAAATCCAGAGACTCAAATTCAAGGAGTAGATATGGCTTATGCCATGGAACATCAAACGCATAAATTTTTCATCGGTCTTGAGTTGAGGACAAATAACGAGGAATGTTCTTTGGCTATGCCAGCTCACAAGGAAAGATTCTTTAAGGAGAACATTCTTGCGAAAATCCAAAATAAGATTAATGGCAATATTCTTGCCCTTTATACTGACTATGAGGGAGATCATACAAAACCCTATTCATGGATTCTTGGATGCGAGGTTTCGAGTTTAGCTTGACAAAGTCACATTAGACAAAAACTTTTTTTGGCGTGAAAGCCCCAGGGATCGAATAGCGCAAATGGGGTTGTATTATTCAATACTAGCCCCATTTGCGCTATTCGATCCCTGGGAGCTTTGACGCTCAAAAAAAGTCTTG